>CABKMC010000061.1 GCA_902373455.1 uncultured Streptococcus sp. | reverse complement strand
GGCCAGGACATTCTTGATGAATTGAAATACGAATTGTGATTTTCCTATAGGAGAAGTTCCTAGTTGACATCTTTCTTAAAATGTATTAAACTCAATGAGATTTATACAATACAGAGGGATAAAACGTGGTAACAAAAAAGAAAAGCAGTACAGCCAAGAAAAATTTGGTGATTGTGGAGTCTCCTGCGAAGGCCAAAACAATCGAAAAATACCTTGGTCGTAACTACAAAGTCATGGCTAGTGTGGGTCATATTCGGGACCTGAAAAAATCAACCATGTCGATTGACTTCGACAATAACTATGAACCGGAGTATATCAATATTCGCGGAAAAGGTCCTTTGATCAATGATTTGAAAAAAGAAGCTAAAAAAGCCAAACAAGTCTTTCTCGCAAGTGACCCGGACCGAGAAGGAGAAGCTATTTCTTGGCATTTAGCGCATATTTTGAACTTGGATGCCAAAGAAAAGAACCGCGTGGTCTTTAACGAAATTACCAAGGAGGCCGTTAAAAATGCCTTTAAAGAACCGCGCCAAATCGATATGGACTTGGTCGATGCCCAACAAGCACGTCGTGTCTTGGACCGGATTGTAGGGTATTCGATTTCGCCTATTCTTTGGAAAAAGGTCAAAAAAGGACTTTCTGCAGGGCGCGTGCAATCAGTTGCCCTCAAATTAATCATTGATCGTGAAAACGAAATTAATGATTTCAAGCCGGAAGAATACTGGACCATTGATGGTGTCTTCAAAAAAGGGACCAAACAATTCCAAGCCAGCTTCTATGGGATTGATGGCAAGAAGATGAAGCTCAACACCAATGAAGAGGTGAAAGCTGTTCTTGAACGCTTAGATGGCAAAGATTTTACCGTTGAAAAGGTGGAAAAGAAAGAGCGTCGTCGAAATGCGCCACTTCCCTACACCACCTCTTCCATGCAGATGGATGCTGCCAATAAGATCAACTTCCGTACACGCAAGACCATGATGGTTGCTCAGCAATTGTATGAAGGAATCAATATTGGCTCGGGTGTTCAAGGTTTGATTACCTATATGCGTACTGATTCTACACGGATCAGTCCAGTTGCGCAAAATGAGGCAGCTAACTTTATCGTGGATCGCTTTGGTGAGAAATATTCCAAGCATGGAAGCCGTGTGAAGAATGCTTCTGGAGCCCAAGATGCCCACGAAGCGATTCGTCCATCCAGCGTCTTCAATACTCCTGAGAGCATTGCTAAGTACCTCGACAAGGACCAGCTCAAGCTTTACACCTTAATTTGGAATCGCTTTGTAGCTAGTCAAATGACAGCTGCTGTCTTTGATACCATGAATGTCCGTTTAGGTCAAAATGGGGTTCAGTATACGGCAAATGGAAGCCAGGTGAAATTTGATGGTTATTTGGCTATTTATAACGACTCAGATAAGAACAAGATGTTGCCGGATATGGTAGAAGGCGATATCGTTAAGCAAGTCAATAGCAAGCCTGAGCAACACTTTACCCAACCACCTGCTCGATATTCTGAAGCAACTTTGATTAAGACCTTGGAAGAAAATGGGGTTGGTCGTCCTTCAACCTATGCTCCGACGATTGAGACCATTCAAAAACGCTATTATGTGAAGCTGGTAGCCAAACGCTTTGAACCAACAGAGTTAGGGGAAATCGTTAATAAACTGATCGTTGAATTCTTCCCAGATATT
Source organism: uncultured Streptococcus sp. (assembly GCA_902373455.1). GTDB lineage: Bacteria > Bacillota > Bacilli > Lactobacillales > Streptococcaceae > Streptococcus. Next base: position 6,042 of record CABKMC010000061.1, on the reverse strand, counting down.
GTCAATGTGACCTTCACAGCGGAGATGGAAGGGAAACTCGATGATGTCGAACTTGGAAAAGAAGAGTGGCAAAAAGTCATCGATGCTTTCTACAAACCATTCTCTAAAGAAGTCGCAAAAGCTGAAGAAGAGATGGAAAAAATCCAAATTAAAGACGAACCAGCTGGTTTTGATTGTGAAGTCTGTGGCAGTCCGATGGTGATTAAATTAGGACGTTTTGGTAAGTTCTATGCTTGTAGTAATTTCCCAGATTGTCGTCATACTCAGGCCATTGTCAAAGAAATCGGCGTGGAGTGTCCTGATTGTCATCAGGGACAAATCATCGAACGCAAAACCAAGCGCAACCGCATCTTCTATGGATGCAATCGCTATCCGGAGTGTGAATTTACCTCTTGGGATAAGCCGATCGGTCGGGATTGTCCAAAATGTGGCCACTACTTAGTTGAGAAAAAAGTTCGTGGTGGCGGCAAACAAGTCGTATGTAGCAATGGTGACTACGAAGAAGAAAAAGTGAAATAAGCTTTCAAATAATTCAATGTCTATTATAACGGCAATTTTTATAAATGTCTGTTATAATAGACATTCGTTGGACAGGAAGGAAAAGCCTTCCTGTCTTTTTATTTGGCTTTTTGGTATAATGGAGCAAGTAGAAAATTAGAAAGATTTGTGGGTGTCAAAACAGTCCATCAGGGTGTTTTGATACCCAAAGAGGTATTAGTGTCATGTCTCAATCTTATATCAATGTCATCGGTGCGGGCCTTGCTGGCTCTGAAGCAGCTTATCAGATTGCCCAACAGGGTATTCCGGTCAAGCTTTACGAAATGCGGGGGGGCAAATCTACTCCGCAACACAAAACAGACAACTTTGCTGAGTTAGTGTGTTCCAACTCTCTTCGAGGAGATTCTTTGACCAATGCTGTCGGGCTCCTCAAAGAAGAAATGCGTCGTCTGGGTTCTGTCATCCTTGAAGCAGCTGAAGCGACTCGAGTACCGGCCGGTGGAGCACTTGCTGTGGATCGGGAAGGCTTTGCTAGCCGGGTGACGGAGAAGGTGTCCCAACACCCGCTCATTGAAGTCATTCGCGATGAAATTACAGAATTGCCGACAGATGCGATCACAGTGGTCGCAACGGGTCCTCTAACCAGCGATGCCTTGGCGGAAAAGATCCACGCGCTCAATGGTGGAGATGGTTTCTATTTCTATGATGCAGCAGCTCCTATCATCGATGTAAATACCGTTGATATGAATAAGGTTTACCTCAAGTCTCGTTATGACAAAGGAGAAGCGGCTTATCTCAACTGTCCCATGACTAAACAGGAATTTATGGACTTCCATGAGGCTTTGGTCAATGCGGAAGAAGCCCCGCTCAACTCTTTTGAAAAAGAAAAGTATTTCGAAGGTTGTATGCCAATTGAAGTCATGGCCAAACGAGGCATCAAAACTATGCTCTATGGTCCTATGAAACCAGTTGGTCTCGAGTATCCAGATGACTACAAAGGACCTCGTGATGGGGAGTTTAAGACCCCTTATGCGGTAGTCCAATTGCGCCAAGACAATGCAGCTGCTAGCCTCTACAATATCGTTGGTTTCCAAACTCACCTTAAATGGGGCGAGCAAAAGCGGGTTTTTCAAATGATTCCAGGTTTGGAAAATGCGGAATTTGTGAGATATGGTGTCATGCACCGCAATTCCTACATGGATTCTCCAAATCTGCTTGAACAAACCTACCGTTCTAAGAAACAAGCTAATCTCTTCTTTGCAGGTCAAATGACAGGGGTAGAAGGCTATGTTGAGTCAGCTGCCTCAGGTTTGGTAGCTGGAATCAATGCAGCTCGCCTTTTCAAAGGGGAAGAAGCAGCGATTTTCCCAGAAACGACCGCTATCGGAAGTCTGGCTCACTATATCACCCATGCTGACAGCAAGCATTTCCAACCCATGAATGTCAACTTCGGGATTATCAAGGAGCTAGAAGGCCCACGCATTCGGGATAAAAAGGAACGTTATGAAAAAATTGCCGAACGTTCTTTACAAGATTTGTCTCAGTTTATGGAAAAATAACCCAATAAGGGAAAAAGTTTGGAGAAAATCCAGACTTTTTCTTCTAAAAATGGTATAATGAATAAAATTTAGAATATAGAGAGTTTTCTGACAATGAACAAATCCTATTTTTATTTAGATATGAAGACACACGAATTGAAAGTGCCTTATACCGGAAAACTCCGTCGTGTGCGAGTCTTATTACCTAAGAATTATGAAACGGATACAGATAGACGTTACCCTGTTGTTTATTTCCACGATGGGCAAAATGTCTTGTATAGCAAGGAAGCTTATGCGGGTCATTCCTGGAAGGTGATTCCAGCCATTAAGCGGAATCCAGATATTAGTCGCATGATTGTCGTTGCGATTGATAACGATGGTTTCCAACGCATGAACGAATACTCTGCCTGGAAGTACAAGGAATCTAATATTCCTGGCATGCAATTTGGAGGCAAGGGGGTTGAGTACGGCGAATTTGTCATGGAAGTGGTGAAACCTTTTATTGACCAAGAATACCGGACTCTTGCTGATCGAGAACATACAGCCATGATTGGATCTTCCTTGGGTGGAAATATTACCCAATTCTTGGGATTAGAGTACCAAGATCAAATCGGTTGTTTAGGGGTCTTTTCATCCGCTAACTGGCTGCATCAAGATGCCTTCAATCATTATATCGAACGCAAAAAATTATATGCAGACCAACGGATCTACATCTATGTGGGGACTGAAGAGGCGGATGATACGGATAAAACTTTGATGGCAGGAAACATCAAGCAAGCCTATATTGATTCATCCCTCCGCTATTATCACGACGTCATTCAACAAGGGGTGGCTTTGGAAAATATTGCCATTCGGATTCAATCTGGGGCTATTCACCACGAAGAAGCTTGGGCTGAACATTTACCAGAATGCCTTCGTTTTTTGGCAGAAAATTGGGATTAATGGACTCAGAACAAATCAATAGAGAGAAAGAGGAAACTTATGAATATTGAACATTTAAGCCACTGGAGTGGCCAACTCAACCGTGAAATGTATTTGAACCGCTATGGACACGCAGGGATTCCTGTTGTGGTCTTTGCTTCATCAGGTGGAAGCCATAACGAGTACTATGACTTTGGTATGATTGATGCTTGTGCTCAGTTTATCGAAGAAGGACGGGTTCAATTCTTTACCCTTTCTAGTGTGGATAGTGATAGCTGGCTTTGTAATTGGAAGAATCCTCACGATCGTGCCGAAATGCACCGTGCTTATGAACGCTATGTGATTGAAGAAGCCATTCCTTTTATCAAACACAAAACAGGCTGGTTTGATCCGATGATGACAACTGGTTGCTCTATGGGAGCCTACCACGCGCTCAATTTCTTCTTGCAACATCCAGATGTCTTTAACAAAGTGATTGCCTTGAGTGGTGTCTATGACGCTCGTTTCTTTGTTGGTGATTTTGGAGGCGATGAAGCCATTTACCAAAACTCGCCATCTGATTATATTTGGAACCAAAATGATGGCTGGTTTATCGATCGTTACCGTCAGGCGGAAATCGTTGTTTGTACTGGTTTAGGGGCTTGGGAACAAGACGGGCTTCCATCTTTCTACAAACTGAAAGAAGCCTTTGATCACAAAAATATTCCTGCATGGTTCGCTGAATGGGGACATGATGTCGCCCACGATTGGGAATGGTGGCGCAAACAAATGCCATACTTCCTAGGCCAAATGCATCTATAAGTAAAAAGGGAGGAGACCTCAATGAATTATATCGTTATTTCACCATATTACCCACAAAACTTCCAACAATTTACAATTGAATTGGCTAATAAAGGGATCACTGTTTTGGGAATTGGTCAAGAGCCATATGAACAGTTAGATGAGCCTTTGCGCAACAGCTTAACAGAATATTTCCGAGTTGAAAATTTGGAAAATCTAGACGAAGTGAAGCGAGCAGTAGCCTTTCTTTTCTACAAACACGGGCCAATCGATCGCATTGAATCCCACAATGAATACTGGTTGGAATTGGATGCAGCGCTTCGGGAGCAATTCAATGTCTTCGGGGCTAAGCTAAAAGATCTGAAGAAAACCAAGTTCAAATCAGAAATGAAGAAACTCTTCAAGAAGGCTGGAGTCCCAGTCGTACCTGGTGCAGTAGTTAAAACAGAAAAAGACATTGATAAGGCTGTGAAGAAGATTGGGTTGCCATTGATTGCTAAGCCTGACAATGGGGTAGGAGCAGCAGCAACCTTCAAGATCGAAACGCCAGAAGATGTGGACCATTTCAAGACTGAGTGGGATGGCCATACAGAGTACTTCTTTGAGAAATTTGTCACTTCTAGCGAGATTTGTACCTTTGATGGTCTGGTCGATCGCGATGGCAACATTGTCTTTTCAACGACTTTTGACTATGCTTATACGCCACTCGATTTGATGCTCTACAAGATGGACAACTCTTATTATGTCCTTAAAGAGATGGATCCAAAATTGCGTCAATACGGGGAAGCCATTGTCAAGGCCTTTGGCATGAAGGAACGTTTCTTCCACATTGAGTTCTTCCGCGATGGGGATGACTATATTGCGATCGAGTACAATAATCGCCCTGCAGGTGGCTTTACCATCGATGTCTACAACTACGCTCACTCGATTGATTTGTACCGTGGCTATGCTGCCATCGTAGCAGGAGAACCTTTCCCAGCTTCTGAGTTTGAGCCCCTTTATTGCTTGGCAACTTCTCGTCGTGCCAATGCAGCCTATGTCCTTTCAGAGGATGAAGTTTTGGCTAAATACCATGATCAATTCCGTGTCAAGAAAGACATGCCAGCGGCCTTTGCGGAACTTCAGGGAGATTACCTCTATATGCTTACTACACCTAGTCGTGAAGAATTGGAACAAATGATTCATGACTTTGGCCAACGCCAATCATAAGATGATGACCGGTAGGATAGGATCCTATCGGTTTTTTTATATGTATAGCAAAGTCATGAGTGATAAGTTTGTGAAATATTGTATTTGAATTTTAAAAAGCTTATAAAACCATCTTCCAAGGAATAAAGTTTGTGAAATCATTTGAGCATTATTTTTGACAGTGCTTTCATTTTTGGCTAGAATGAAAGAGAATGAATAAATGCTAAGAAAGGCGAAATGATGGCAACATTAGATAAAAGTCTCTTATTGGATATGTTCCGTAAAATGGAAGAAATCCGTCGCATGGACTTAAAAATTGCACAGTTAGTAAAAAAAGGAAAAGTGCCAGGAATGACGCACTTTTCTGTTGGGGAAGAAGCGGCTAACGTTGGAGCGATGTTGGCTTTGAACGATGATGATTTGCTGACATCTAACCACCGTGGACACGGACAAGCCATTGCTAAAGGAATCGATTTGAACGGCATGATGGCTGAAATCCTTGGTAAGTATACGGGTACTTGTAAGGGGAAAGGCGGCTCCATGCATATCGCTGACCTCGATGCTGGTAACCTTGGTGCGAACGGGATCGTCGGTGGTGGTATGGGAATTGCAGTAGGTGCTGCCCTTACTCAACAAATGAAAAAGACTGGTAAGATTGTCGTCTGCTTCTTTGGCGATGGTGCAACCAACGAAGGTGTCTTCCACGAAGCGGTGAATATGGCTTCCATCTGGAATCTCCCAGTAATTTTCTACTGTATCAATAACGGTTATGGAATATCTGCTGACATCAAGAAAATGACCAATATCCAGCATATCCACGAACGTAGTGCTGCATACGGCATTCCTGGAATGTTTATTCCTGATGGAAACAACGTTATCGATGTCTATGAAGGATTTAAAAAAGCGGTAGAGCACGTCCGCTCTGGTAAAGGACCTGTCTTGATTGAAAGTGTTACTTATCGTTGGCTCGGTCACTCATCTTCAGACCCTGGTAAATACCGGACCCGTGAAGAAGTCGAAGAGTGGAAGAAGAAAGATCCAATCGAAAACCTTCGCAAGTATCTCCTTGAAAATGAGATTGCGAGCGCAGAAGAATTGGATCAGATCCAAGAAGAAG
>CABKMC010000060.1 GCA_902373455.1 uncultured Streptococcus sp. | reverse complement strand
GAACAGAAAAAGCATCCCGTATTTTTGATACGAAATGCTTTCAATAAGTTTAAATAAGTTTTAACGTTTACTAAATTGTGATGCTTTACGAGCTTTTTTCAAGCCTGGTTTCTTACGCTCAACTTTACGTGAGTCACGTGTAAGAAGTCCTGCGCGTTTCAATGAATCGCGGAAGTCTGGGTCTACTTGAAGAAGGGCACGAGCGATACCGTGACGGATAGCTCCTGATTGACCAGCGTATCCACCACCTACAACGTTAACGAAAACGTCGTATGAACCTACAGTTGAAGTAACTGCGAATGGTTGGTTGATGACCAAACGAAGGTCAGCGTGTGGGATGTACTCTTCAACATCTTTTTTGTTAACAGTGATTTTACCAGTTCCTGGAACAAGGCGAACGCGTGCAACAGCGTTTTTACGACGTCCAGTACCTGCATATTGTGCTTGTGACATACTTTATTGTTCCTTTCCTTAGATAAGTCCTGAAATATCAAGAACTTCTGGTTGTTGTGCAGCGTGAGTGTGCTCAGCTCCAACGAATACTTTCAATTTCATACCTTGAGCGCGGCCAAGAGTATTGTGTGGAAGCATACCTTTAACTGATTTCTCGATCAAACGTACTGCATTTTTAGAACGAAGTTCACCAGCAGAGATTGATTTCAATCCACCTGGGTGGTTTGAGTGAGTGTAGTAGATCTTATCAGTAGCTTTTTTACCAGTCAATTTAACTTTTTCAGCATTGATAACGATTACGAAGTCACCTGTATCAGTGTGAGGTGTGAATGTTGGTTTGTTTTTTCCGCGAAGCACGCTAGCAACAACTGCTGAAAGGCGTCCAAGAGGTACATCAGTTGCGTCAACAACGTACCATTTGCGTTCTACTTGGCCTGGTTTAGCCATGAATGTAGTTTTGTTCATGATTTCTCCTATATGAATGTCGTTTTTGTTTACAGGGCGGATGTTCCGGTCCGCAGGGTATTTGAAAGGTTCCGGGGCCTTACAAATGGGGTAAACAATACCGCCTACTATTGTATCAAAATTCTAAGATAAAAGTCAACCGATTTGGAAAATTATTTACGATTTTCTTTTCCAATGACAAATCCGATCAAGGAATTCGGGCCGACGTGGGCTGAAATAACCGGTCCAAGAGGCATCACGAGGACTTCATCGATGCCTTCAAGCGCAAGCATTTCTTGCTTCAGTGCTTCGGCTCCTTCTAGATCGTTGGTATAAGATACCAAGGCTGTGCTTTCACCGATATCGGCTTTGATCAGCTCCAGTAATTCTCGGACAGCTTTTTTGCGTCCGCGAACCTTGCTAATTGGGACCAATTCCCCTTCCGCATCAATCCAGAGAATGGGTTTGATGCTGGCCAAACTTCCCATGATCGCAGCACTTTTTGAGAGACGGCCTCCCCGCATAAGGTGATAGAGATCATCGACGAGGAAATAAGTCCGCAGTTTTGGCGCTAGATCCATGATCTCTTCTTTGGCTTCTGCTAATGAACGACCCGCATCACGCGCAGCTACTGCTCGCATGACCAGATAACCCTCTCCAATCCCAGCAGCCTTCGGATCGACAATCTCGATCACGGCTTCCGGGTAGTCTTCTAAAACCAGGTCTCGTGCCATGACTGCACTCTGATAGGTCCCAGATAAGACCGATGAAAAGGCCACATAAAGCAGATCTTTTCCTTCTTTGGCAAATTGTTTAAAGGTTTCCTGAAATTGGCCCACATTGACCTGACTGGTTGTCGGTTTGGCCCCATTTTTCATGGCTTCTAAAAGCTCAGGGCTGGTCAATTGAGCTTCGCCTACTGTCTGGTAAACCGTCCCATCTAACTCAATGGTCAAGCCAAGAATGGTCACCTGATGTTCCTTGGCCCAGTTTTGGTCTAAATCTGCGGTCGAATCGGTTAAAATAGCAAATGTCATTACTTGTCTCCCATCATTTCTTGTAATTGTCGCAATACTTCGTGATCGAGCGGTCGCATGGGTGGTTTTTGATCGTTAACCACTCGCTGCGCTTGATTGAGGTTTCCTTTGACGACTGCGACCCTTTTTTCTAACTCTCTGGCAGATACCCGAAGAGCTCCTTGAGCAAAGACGGTCCATTGCTCATTTAAGTCACTGGTCGCTACTGATACTTGGTGGAGGGGCGTGTTAAGCTCTGCCGCCAAGCGCTCGATATAGTCATCTGCCGTCTCATCCTCACCGGTAAAGACCACCTGAACATTGAACTCCTCATAGGTCTGCCGCACTCCTGGCATATACTGGGCATCAAAGACACAGATGACTTCGATCCCTTCAAAGCTAGCATAGTGGCTCAGTTTTTGCAGAAGGATATTGCGGGCTGCATCGAGCTCACTCTTTTGAAAGAGCTGGCGGGTCTCCTGCCAAAAGGCAATCATATTGTAGCCGTCAACCAATAAGATTTTTCGTTTCATATCATTGCCTTTCTAGAATTATAGTCGATTGCGAAAGACCTCATACATGAGGATGGCTGCTGCCACACTGGCATTGAGGCTTTGCACATGACCATTCATGGGAATGGTGATCATCTCATCGACTTGCTTTTTGATATTGGCTGAGATCCCTTTTCCTTCATTGCCAATGATCAAGGCCAATTTACCAGCCGTATTCCACTGGTGAGATGGCGTGCCGTTCATGTCGGTCCCAAAGATCCAGAAGCCCTCTTCCTTTAGCTTGTCTAGAGTTTGACTGAGATTGGTCACACGCGCAATGGGAATGTGTTCCACCGCTCCGGTAGAAGTTTTTGAAACCACTGGAGTTACCCCGACTGCACGGTGCTTAGGAATGATGACGCCTGAGACATTGGTCGCATCAGCTGTCCGTAAGATAGATCCAAGATTGTGCGGATCTGTCAAACCATCGAGAATCAATAAAAGTGGGTTCTCTTCTTGGGCTGTCTGTTTCAGAATCGCTGCCAAGTCTGTGTAAGCAAAGGCTGCCACACGAAGAACAAAGCCTTGGTGAACGGCTCCTTCCGTCATTTCCTGCAGGGTTTTCTTTGGCGTCCAAGAAATCGACACCTTCTTCTCAGCTGCTAAGGCCTTGATTTTGTCGACATTTTTTCCTCGGAGGTCTTCTTGAATATATAATTTATTGCCTGTATTGGCTTGTAAAGCCTCGGTGACTGCGTGGACACCGTATACGATATCGTTATTTTCCATAGAACTAGTATACCACAAGAAAGGAGGATGATGCCAATTCATGATATAATGAAATGAAATCTATCTTAATGAACGAACCAAACTAGAAAGGAAGCCATGCCTCTTTTTCAACGAACCATCAAGCTCACCTTGGCCACCTGTTTAGCAGCGGCCCTTGCTTATGCTCTGGGCTTGACCTATGCCATCTCAGCTGGCGTCATTGCCATCTTGAGTATCTCGGATACGCGTCGCAGCACCATCAAGCAGGCCTACCAGCGCTTTATGTCGACCTTGCTAGCCCTTGTGATCGGAAGTCTCGCCTTTTCCTTTTTTGGATTCAACCTTTGGGCACTGGGAGTCTTTATCGCTCTCTATGTTCCTTGCGCCTTTCTATTGGGTTGGCAGATCGGCATCACGCCAAGTACGGTGCTGGTCACCCATCTCTTGATTGAGCAGTCTACTTCCTGGGGGCTCTTGCTCAATGAACTTGCTCTCTTTTTAATTGGAACCAGCTTTGCCCTGCTGGCCAATCTCTATATGCCTTCGAATCAGGCTGCGATCGATCATTACCATGATGTGGTCGAAGACCAACTAAAGAAGATCCTTGATCGTTTTGCGGAATTTCTTGGTAAAGGGGATGGTCGCAATGATGCTCGCTTGATCAAGGAGTTGGATGGTATCCTAGAGGACGCTTTAAATCTAGTCTATCTGGACCATTCCAACCACCTCTTTCACCAAACCAACTACCACATTCACTACTTTGAAATGCGCAAGCGGCAAAACGATATTCTGCGAGATATGGCAGAAAACGTCAATCGCTGTCAGTTGGCGGCGAGTGAAAGCATAATCCTAGCTCAACTTTTTAAGAAGACAGCCCAACAGTTAAGTCAGGAAAATCCTGCCCAAGATCTTCTAGATGATATTAGTCAGTATTTGGCGATCTTCCGCGAACGCCCTCTTCCTAAGACCCGGGAAGAATTCGAAACACGCGCTACCTTGCTCCAACTCTTAAGAGACTTAGAAACTTTCATCCAGGTCAAGGTTGATTTTTACCAACAATTCCATGAGGAAACAGAATAGACAAAGAAGCCCTTGCAAGATGCAAAGGCTTTTTTATTAGGGCAGTTGTTGTAAACGCTTTCCTAAAATGGTATACTAGAACTAGAAAATAACTTTTTAAGGAGGGTCTTCTATATGAAGTCTTCGTATAAGAAACATTTGTACACTACAACACTCAGCCTCTCCGCTGCTGTCTTGCTTTCCGTTATCGGTCATGGCCAAGCTTCAGCCGATAGCTTAGAAGCGCCTCAAACGGAACCAAGCACAGTCCTTGAAGCGACACCTACTTCTGAGCCACCTGTGACAGCCGAGACGACCAGTCCTTCTGTAGCTGAAAAAGAAGACACCGCAGTCACTGCCACTTCTGCGGAACCAGCAGCGACTTCTGATGCGACTTCTACTACAGAAGTTGCTCCAGCCGCTAGTCCAAGCACTAACCGTGCTACAACAACCGCTGACCAAGCGACTCGATTGGCGGATAGCACCATTTATCTCTCTGAAAAGAGTACGATTGATGACAAAGTCCAAGAAAAAGCTCAAGCTGCTGGCAAGATCAACTGGACCTTAGACAATAAGCCTCTCTCTGAGTGGAAAACTTGGGATATGGAGACAGGAACACTGAGCAAGGATCCATTCCTTACGATCACAGAGACCGCAAACGGCAATGATCTGGATCTCCACATTGACGTGCAGGATCTCTTTGGTGAAGATCTTAGTCTTCGTAGCCCAAATAATATTCGCCGGACTTACCGCAACTACATCGGCAACCATGAACTAGTCGGGACCAATGCAGACTTGGGTGTGACCATCAATAAAACCCTTGTTTTTCGACCTTACCAAGACTACCATACACATGAAGAGATGCTGGCTGCCATCGAAAAATCCAAGGAAGAAGCGAAACCCGATCGTTTAGTACAGCTGGAAACTCTTGGAAAGAGTGCCCAAGGCCGGGATATGAAGATGGGAATCGTGAGCAAGGACCAAGCCAGCATCGATCACTACCTGTCTAGTACCAACCCTACAGCCTTGACTAAGCCAAGCGAAATGCTGGCCGCACTAAAAGACAAGACCTTGGATTACAAATTACCTGTCTTAGTCCACAACACCCACGCGGATGAGCAGCCAGGCATTGACATTATCACAGGCCTCTTCAATACCTTTGCGACCAAGGAAAAGGTGACCTTTAACACCACCGATGAAGCTGGAAATGCTAAAACAGTCACGCTAGATATTCCAACCCTGCTCAATAAATTCATCTTCTTATTTGACTTCACGGAAAACCCAGATGGGGATGCTCTCAACCTGCGGGCCCTAGCAAACGGGCTCGATCCAAACCGGGATGCCAGCTACCAAACAAATCCGGAAGTTCGCACGGTTATCCAAATGATCAACAAGTGGAATCCGATTGCTCTCTACGACTTACACGGTTTTGTCAAAGAATTCTTGATCGAACCTGCAACGCCACCACATGATCCGAACTTCGAATACGATCTTCTGTCAGACTTAATGCTAGAAAATGCCCATCATATGGGACGGGCAGGAGTTGCCAATTCTAAATACAATAGTTACATCATTCCAAAACTGGATTGGGGCGATGGCTGGGATGACTCCTTCTCTGGCTATACAGGAGTTTATGCTGTCTACCATGGTATCTTAGGCCATACTATCGAAATTCCGGAAGGAAATGAAGAATCCTACAAAGCAGGTCGCAATGCTGTCCTAGGCGGAATTGACTTCCTCAACCAAGATCCAGACCGTCTCCTTGAGATGCGTCTCAACTTCTACCTGCGCGGTCTCAATAAAACCGAAGATCCAAAAGCTGAAAATGAACTGGTCGGTCCAAATGGGGAAATCGTTGGACGTGTGAAAAATGGTCGTCCGAAATTCTTCCCAGACTACTACGTCATCCCAATGAGCCTCGACAAAGACAACGATGCCCAAGAAGCCTTTAATATGATCGACTACTTCAAACGCAATGGTGTCCTCGTCAAGGAACTCAAAGAAGATATTGGCAACTATAAAAAAGGGGACTTAGTCATTGACATGGCCCAAGCCAAACGTGGCTATGCTAACCACATTCTCTACAAGGGCTCCAACGAATCTGCCTGGGCTGCTATGTACGCAGAGTTGCTGGTCAACTTCCCAGATATGAGAGGGTTCAAGTCCGAACCTGTCTTTGCGGATGGTCTTTTCAACGGAAAATTAGGAGAAGTCACCACCACCCGCGCCACTCGTACCTCTGAGATCGATCCAAAAGCTCCTTACTATGTGATAGCAAATACCTCAGCCAGTGCCGTTAAAGCTGTCAACCAGGCCATCGCGCAAGGTAAATCTGTCTATCTAACAGACGATGGCTACATTGTTGACCGCGATACCTTTGCTTCGCTCCTGCCAAACTATGCCATTTATGGTGATGCCCTCTACAAGGTACCAAGCGGCCCAACCTTGAAACCGATGAAGGTCTACTCTCCAAACTACCACTATAATTGGGCTGGAGTAGATGCGCCTGCTCATACTAGTTTGGTCCTTGAAAAATTAGGCTTCCAAATCGTCAATACGCCAGAAGAAGCGGATGTTGTTATTTTGGAAAGCAATCGCTTTGACGCTTCCATTTTTGGCAAGAAACCAACCCTTGTCATTGGTGGGGAAGCCATGCAAAAATTGGAAAAATTGGGAGTTCTTACAGGATTTGACGCTGAAAAACTAAAAGGCGGTAGTGACTACGAAGGCTTGATGAAAGCGATCATTGATGATCAGGATCCATTGACCAGCGGATACAAGAAGAATACCCTCTTCTACTCCAACTCAGGAAACTGGATTGAAAAGGTTCCAGAGCATTTCAAGACCTTGATGAGCATCGCTCCAAGCGATTATTATATTGCAGGTTGGTGGCCACATAACGATGTTCTGGCTAACAAAGTCATGGCCATCTCTGGAGAACTGATGGGACAACCACTCTTTGTCTATGCAGGAAATCCAACCAACCGTCAACACCCTGTCCACTTCTTCCGCTGGGTAACCAATGCGATCTTTGGCAGCAAGTTGGCAAGCTTGATGGATTACGTTCCAGCTAAAGAACCAGATCAAGTGGTAGTTCCAATTCATAACCAAACAAGCAATCCACAGCCAATCTTAGCCAAGAAGGATTCTCCTAAAGTGCTCCTTCCACAAAAAGAAATGACAACTAAAAATGAAGAAAGCGTGCAAGCCTTGACTTACCAAGTAGGACAAAGCTTCCAAGAAAGTCCAGCCAAGGCACAATTGCCACAAACTGGAGAAGATACAGCTGCACACTTCATTCTTTCCGGCTTCTTGTTAGCCGTTAGCGGAGGCTTCCTCCTCTTGAAAAAGAAAGAAGTTGAGTAAGATTTTAGACTAGCTATGAATCTCAAGTTCATCTTTTCATAGAAAATCAATTTTTCATATAAATAATCTAAGAAATTAGACAAAAGTTATAAAATTCGCTCTAGTATTTAGCAGTATTCAGTCTTATACTGAAACTTTCCGCCGTGAGAAAAGTGCTTGAAACATAACAGTTTCAAGCACTCGGGAGTTTTGAAACCTTAGGTTCAAAACTAAGTCATGGAACTT
>CABKMC010000059.1 GCA_902373455.1 uncultured Streptococcus sp. | reverse complement strand
ATCATTCGCGATACCAACTCAATCGAAGTATTCGTGGATGGTAAAACTCTCTCGATGACCTTTTATGAAACGACTGAGAATCCCGTCTATACTCTCACGGCAGATGAAGGGATCGATTGGGTCGTGAAAACCTATCAAAAATAGGAAATCAATAGCCTCCTAAAGAATAAAAAGACAAGTACTGTGACTTGTCTTTTTTGTGTATTCCAACTTGGTCTTGAGTTTTAAGGATGCTGGTGTCAAACAGACAAGTAGAGAGCAACTTGAATAAAATGAGGCCTGTAGAGAAAGGAAATTCATGATTTCGCTTTGTCTGCCAGCCTTTTTTGGTGTTTTTTGGTATAATTAAACTTGATCATATTCTGCAGAAAGGAGTTCCTATGTCCAACTATTTATCCGTATCAAGTTTGACCAAATATTTGAAATTAAAATTTGATAAGGATCCCTATTTGGAAAGGGTTTATCTGACAGGGCAGGTCTCCAATTTCCGAAAACGTCCCAACCACCAGTATTTTTCATTAAAGGATGAAAAAGCGGTCATTCAGGCAACGGTCTGGGCTGGGGTTTATCGAAGCTTTGGTTTTGAGCTAGAAGAAGGCATGAAGATCAACGTCATCGGTCGCATTCAGCTCTATGAGCCAAGTGGGAGTTATTCCATTGTCATTGAAAAGGCTGAGCCAGATGGGGTAGGGGCCTTGGCCATCCAATTTGAGCAACTCAAGAAAAAGTTGACCGAAGAAGGGCTCTTTCAGGATCGGTGGAAGCAAGCTCTGCCACAGTTTCCAAGAAAGATCGGGGTCATCACCAGTCAAAGTGGGGCCGTGATTCGCGATATTATCACAACGGTGAGCCGACGCTTCCCTGGTGTAGAGATTGTGCTCTACCCGACCAAGGTTCAGGGTGAAGGAGCTGCTAGTGAGGTGGTTGCTAATATTCAAAGGGCTAACCAACGGGATGATTTGGATGTCTTGATTATCGGTCGTGGGGGTGGTTCGATTGAAGATCTTTGGGCCTTTAATGAAGAAGCGGTAGTGCGAGCCATTTTTGAATCGCGGATTCCGATTATCTCCAGTGTTGGGCATGAGACAGATACGACTCTAGCCGATTTTGTAGCAGACCGACGAGCCGCTACTCCGACAGCAGCTGCTGAATTGGCCACTCCAGTGACCAAATTGGATCTCTTGTCCCATTTACAAAAGCAGGAAAATCGCATGGCAACAGCCATGTCCAATCGCTTGGCCTATAATCGTGAGCGCTTGGCCAAATTAAGTCAATCGGTTATTTTTAGACAGCCTGAAAGACTCTATGATGGCTACCTGCAAAAGATTGACCAGTTGCAATTGCGCTTGAAACAAGGGATGCGCGATGCGTATGGACAAGGGGTCAATCAGCTGCAAGGTCTGCGTCATCGCTTAGAAGCCATGTCTCCTTTGCATCGCATCGAGCGCTACCAAGACCGCCTGCTCCAAGATAAGAGAATCTTAACCAACCGAATGGAACAAGTCCTAAAAGAGCAAAAGATCAAGGTGCAAGGCTTATCAGAAGCCCTCTTGATGCTTGATACGAGTCGGATTATTGCGCGTGGCTATGCCATGGTTAAGGAAGGAGATCAGGTCCTAGATTCGGTTGCGAAAGTAACAGAAGGGGACCCGCTGTCACTCATCATGAGAGATGGCCAGTTAGAAGTAGAGGTAAAACATGTCGAAAGAAAAGAAATTTGAAGAAAATTTAGCAGATTTGGAAGCTATCGTCCAAAAATTGGAGAGCGGTGATGTGGCTCTAGAAGAAGCTATCACAGAATTCCAAAAAGGAATGAAGTTGTCAAAAGAATTGCAAGATACCTTGGATCAAGCAGAGAAAACCTTGGTCAAGGTCATGCAAGCAGATGGTACTGAAGCGGATCTAGCATGAGACAAGAAGAAAAACGAAATAGAGTAGAGCAAGCAGTTCGCTCTTTTTATGAGGAGAAAGCCGTTGCCCCCCATTTAGTGGAGTCGGTCCTTTATTCGATCCAGGCAGGAGGAAAACGCCTGCGACCCTTGCTCCTTCTAGAATTGTTAGAGGCCTTTGGACTGGAATTGACGGAGGCTCACTTTCAAGTGGCAGGGGCTTTAGAGATGATCCATACAGGAAGCCTTATTCACGATGATCTGCCTGCCATGGACAATGATGATTACCGTCGGGGACAATTGACCAATCATAAGAAATTCGGAGAAGACCTGGCAATTTTAGCAGGGGATGCGCTTTTTCTCGATCCTTTTGGGATGATAGCTGCGAGTGCCCTTCCAGATGTGGTCAAGGTCTCCTTGATTCTTGAATTGTCAGATGCTTCCGGTAGTCGTGGAATGGTAGCTGGCCAAGTCCTTGACATGGAAGGAGAGCACAAACAGCTCACGCTAGCAGAGTTGCAGACCATCCATGCCAATAAGACAGGGCGCCTCCTTGCCTATCCTTTCATTGCAGCTGGTTTGATTTTAGAGTTGCAAGCGGACATTGCTCAGCTCTTAGAAAAAATTGGGAAAAAATTAGGCCTGGCTTTTCAAGTACGGGATGATATTTTGGATCTGGTCGCTGATTTTGAAGCTTTGGGGAAGACCCCTCAAAAGGACTTAGTGGCTGAAAAATCGACCTATCCAGCCCTGTTGGGATTGGAAGAATCAAAAGCTTTGCTGATAAGAGAATTAGATGCTTGCGAGGACTTGTTGGATCAGATTACAGCTGCTTGCGACTTTGATCCGCAAGCGATCAAGAAATTAATAGAAGGATTACGAATAGATGGCTAAGGAAAGAGTGGATGTATTAGCCTATAAACAAGGCCTATTTGATACCCGCGAACAAGCCAAAAGAGGGGTGATGGCAGGCCTTGTCGTTGCCGTTATCAATGGTGAGCGCTTTGATAAACCGGGTGAAAAAATTGATGAAGCGACCGAGTTGAAATTAAAGGGTGAAAAGCTCAAGTATGTCAGCCGCGGCGGACTCAAATTAGAAAAAGCCTTGAACCAATTTGGCTTAACTGTAGAGGATAAAATTGCGATTGATATTGGAGCTTCTACAGGTGGCTTTACAGATGTCATGTTGCAAAATGGAGCCAGCCAGGTCTTTTCGGTGGATGTCGGGACCAATCAGTTGGCTTGGAAATTGCGCAATGATCCTCGGGTAGTCTCTATGGAACAGTTCAATTTCCGCTATGCCCAACCAGATGATTTTGAAGCAACACCGAGCTTTGCGAGTATCGATGTCAGCTTTATTTCCTTGGACTTGATTCTGCCAGCTCTTCATCGGATTTTGGCAGAAAATGGACAAGTGGTTGCGCTAGTTAAACCCCAGTTTGAAGCAGGACGCGAGCAGATCGGAAAAAATGGGATCATTAAGGATCCTAAGATTCATTTAGCGGTCCTTGAAAAGGTCGCTACATTTGCAGGAACGCATGGCTTTTCTGTAATGGGAGTGGATTATTCCCCTATCCAAGGAGGCCATGGCAACATCGAATTTTTGATGTATCTAGAAAAAAAAGAAGAGAAAACAAAGCCAACGACAGAGCAGCTGGAGGCTGTTGTGGAGCTTGCACATAAGGAATTTAAACATGAAGAGTAAGAATATCAGATTAGAAAAAATTCGCCGCTTCATTCGCGATCATGAAGTGGGGACCCAAGAAGAGATCGTCGAACATTTGAAAGAAGAAGGCATCTCAGCAACCCAAGCGACGGTATCACGGGATATCAAAGAATTGGGCATCGTAAAACGCCCTCTGAAAGACATGACCTATGTCTATGAATTGCCACGTAAGCACCACCAAGGAATTGGGATGATTGAAAGCAATATCTTGTCTCATCGTCGCATGGGAGAATATGTCAATTTCACCATGGTTCCAGGGACAGCGCCTTTGGTCAAACGTCGTTTGCGGGATATTTATAAAGATCATATCTTTAGTATTGTCGCAGATGATGATACGATTTTACTGATTGCTTATTCCGCACCAGAAGCAGAGAATATCCTCAAATCAATCTTTGGGTGGTAAGAGCCTATGCTATTAGAAATTTCGATTAAGAACTTTGCCATTATCGAAGAGATTTCCTTAAATTTTGAAAAGGGAATGACGGTACTGACAGGGGAAACAGGTGCAGGGAAATCCATCATTATCGATGCTATGAACATGATGCTGGGAAGCCGTGCAACGACGGATGTCATTCGACACGGAGCCCCAAAAGCGGAAATCGAAGGGCTCTTTGCTGTTGAGAGCAATCGCCACTTGACGGCTCTCTTTGAAGAGCAAGGACTAGAGTGGACCGATGAATTGATCATCCGCCGAGAGATCCTGCAAAATGGACGAAGTGTCAGTCGGATCAATGGCCAAATGGTGAATTTATCGGTCTTAAAAGCAGTCGGTCAACATTTGGTGGACATCCATGGCCAGCATGATCAGGAAGAACTCATGCGCCCCCAATTGCATATCACTATGCTAGATGAATTTGGAGACGCAGCCTTTTTCCAAACGAAAGCCGCTTATCGTCAGACCTTTGAAGATTACAAACGCCTGCGCAAACAAGTGGTGGAACTCCAGCGCAACCAGCAGGAAAACAAGGCTCGTATTGAGATGTTGGAGTTTCAGATTGCAGAGATTGAGGCAGCTGCCTTGGAAGTGGAGGAGGATGTGCGTCTGGAGCAAGAGCGCCAACGCCTGCTCAATCACAAGATGATCGCAGATACCCTAACCAATGCCTATACCATGCTGGATGCAGAAGAGTTTTCGAGTCTAGCCAATGTTCGCTCAGCCATGAATGATTTGGAAAGCATCGAAGAATACGATCCCAGCTACAAAGAGCTCTCAAGCCAGTTATCGGAAACATTCTATGCCCTTGAGGATATTACCAAGCGCTTAGAAGATGTGGTCGATGGTCTGGAGTTTGATGGCAATCGCCTCATGCAGGTGGAGTCACGTTTGGATTTGATTCATTCCATCACGCGCAAGTATGGTGGCCAAGTCAAGGACGTCTTAGAATACCTGGCGCAAATTACTAAAGAATATAGTCTCCTCACCGGAAGTGACCTCTCATCTGAGGAATTAGAAAAAGAACTCAAACGTTTGGAAAAGAGTTTGGTATCTTTGGCTCAAGATTTGAGTGATCAGCGGCATGCCTTGGCCCAAGCTTTAGAAAATGAAATCCAGCAAGAATTAGCGGACCTTTACATGGACAAGGCGCGCTTCCAAGTGCGCTTTAGCAAAGCTAAGTTTAATCGTGAAGGAAATGAAGCTGTTGAATTTTACATTTCGACTAACCCAGGTGAGGACTTTAAACCGCTTGTCAAGGTAGCGTCCGGTGGAGAATTGTCACGCTTGATGTTGGCCATTAAATCGGCTTTTTCTCGAAAAGAAGGAAAAACCAGTATCGTCTTTGACGAGGTGGATACAGGAGTCTCTGGTCGCGTGGCCCAAGCGATCGCAGCGAAAATTCATAAGATTGGTCAAAATGGCCAAGTGCTTGCTATTTCACACCTACCTCAAGTCATCGCAGCAGCGGATTATCAATTCTATATTGAAAAGATCAGTGATGCACACTCTACCGTATCAACTGTGCGCTTGCTCAATAGAGAAGAACGAATCGAAGAAATTGCCAAGATGCTGGCAGGAGAGGATCTAACGGAAGCTGCCCGTCAACAGGCAGAGCAACTTCTCAAGCGTTAAGAGAAAGAAGGTTTATAACCATGTCAACATACTTTGTAGTCGGAGATATTCACGGGAAAGCACAAATGCTAGAAGAGCTTATGACAGAGTGGGACGGAAAAGCTCAATTGGTCTTTTTAGGGGATTTGATAGATCGAGGTGAAAACAGCAAACGATCGATTGAGATCGTAAAAGACTACGTAGACCATCACGGAGCTGTTTGCCTTTCCGGAAACCACGAGTACATGTTTTTAGCTTGGTTGGACAATCCAGAAGAACGTTATGACCACTACCGAAGAAATGGTGGCGATACGACCATTAATTCTCTATTGGGGCGCCCGCTCGATGCTCCTGTAGATGGGGTTGCAGATGCGCAAGCAGTAGAAAATGCCGTTCCTGAATTGGTGGCCTTCATCCGCAGTTTACCCTTTGACTACGAGACAGAGACCTATTATTTTGTCCACGCCGGTGTGGATCTAACCCTTGAAAATTGGCGGGAAACCAGTGACTACCAAAAGGTCTGGATCCGAAAACCATTCCATGAAGCGGAGAATCAGACAGGCAAATGGATCATCTTTGGTCATACACCGGTCTATGGACTGCTCAATGAGCCAGTCGGTACCGAAAATCTTTGGATTTCAGATCAAAAAATGGGTGTCGATGGGGGCGCTGTTTATGGAGGGGTTCTCCATGGGTTGCTCTTGGATGATCAAGGAATTGTCCAAGACCATGTCCTTCACAATACAGGTTTTTCTGCCGCAGATGATTAAGGGGGCCGAACTAGTTATCTTTCACTGCAAAACCTCGTGTTTTTTGATATAATGAAAGCAGAACATTCTAGGAAGAGTATAGGAATATATGGCAAATATTAAAATAGTTACAGACTCATCTATTACAATTGAGCCTGAAGTGGTTGAAGAATATGGCATTACGATTGTGCCGCTTTCTGTTATGGTGGATGGAGTCCTTTATTCTGACAGTGAGTTGGGTGAAGGGGACTTCTTGCGCTTAATGCAGTCTAGCAAAAATCTTCCAAAGACCAGCCAACCACCCGTTGGAGTTTTTGCGGAAATTTATGAAAAGTTAGCAGCAGACGGAGCTCATATCGTTTCGATTCATATGTCTCATGCCTTGTCAGGAACAGTAGAGGCGGCACGTCAAGGAGCAACCTTGTCAGGAGCAGAAGTGACTGTGATTGATAGTGGCTTTACAGACCAAGCCATGAAGTTCCAAGTCGTTGAAGCAGCCAAGTTGGCAAAAGAAGGAGCTGATTTAGACACTGTCTTGGCCCGCATTGAAGAAGTTAAAGAAAAGACAGAGTTGTATATCGGCGTTTCTACCTTGGAAAATCTGGTTAAAGGTGGTCGCATTGGCCGTGTAACAGGCCTTTTGAGCTCCCTTCTCAATATCCGTGTCGTGATGGAAATGAAGGACCATCAGTTAGAACCGATCGTCAAAGGGCGTGGGAACAAGACCTTTAAGAAGTGGGTGGATGAATTGGTAGAAAAACTATCCCACAAGAAGGTAGCTGAGATCGGAATCTCTTATGCAGGAACACCAGAGTGGGCCAATGAAATGAAGGCTCAGTTGCAATCGCTCGTTGAAAAAGCGATCCCAGTTCTCGAAACTGGATCGATTATCCAAACCCATACAGGTGAGAATGCATTTGCAGTTTTGGTGCGCTACGAATAAGCTGAATAAATGTTTGAAAAAACAGGTTTAGTACTTGACCTAAAGGCTTTTTTTAGATATGATAGTACTGTTAAGGCGTAAAGCCTAAAAAAATTTGGAGGATTTGTTAAATGGCTAACAAACAAGATTTGATCGCAAAAGTGGCAGAAGCTACAGAATTGACTAAAAAAGATTCAGCAGCAGCTGTTGATGCTGTATTCGCAGCAGTTTCAGAATACCTTTCAAAAGGTGAAAAAGTTCAATTGATCGGTTTTGGTAACTTTGAAGTTCGTGAACGTGCAGCTCGTAAAGGTCGCAACCCACAAACTGGTAAAGAAATCAAAATCGCAGCTTCTAAAGTTCCAGCATTCAAAGCTGGTAAAGCTCTTAAAGAAGCAGTTAAATAATTGCATTTTGAAAAGCCATCCTAGATTTCTAGGATGGTTTTTTTGTTGGACAGCTCTATAGGATAAGGGTATAATAGGAAAAAAGAAAGAGAGAGAAGAGACCATGCGATTCATTTTAGGACTCTTTGCCTTGTTGTTTATCCGACCTATTT
>CABKMC010000058.1 GCA_902373455.1 uncultured Streptococcus sp. | reverse complement strand
CATCTATTTAATCCCTTTCGTAAATACCTTGCAAGGAGACGAATGATCCATCTTTGGGGAAGCAAGTGACCTAGCCAAACTATCAAGCGATAGCGAAGGCCGATAACAGCATAGGAAGTATCTCTTTCTATCAATCGAATCAACTGCTGAGCGACTTTCTCAGGTTTCATCTGCAAGCGACTGCCTCCCAATGCTTCTACTAGTTTAGGAGGAAAAATACCTGTTTGGACTGGTCCAAGAATATAGAGACCTAGCTGAATCGGGGAATTTGATTGCTTCAGTTCTTCCTGAAGAGCAAGAGTGTAGGTCTGCAAGGCAGCCTTACTGGCACTGTAGGCTGCTAGATAGGGATGAGGAAAAAGAGCAGCCAGAGATGACAACTGGACCAAGTGGATCTTCTGATTTTTCTGCACTAACTTCTTGATTAGGTGGACAGGAGCATGGTAATTGATTTGCCAGAGATCTTGCTCACTGGCTGAATCAAGGTCACTTCCACGGGAAAAATAGGCTAATCCCGCACAATTGACAAGAAGATCTGCATCTAGGTTCTCTACAAAAGCTTCTAGAGCCACTTGATCTAGCATATCTAATGTTAGGATTGACAGTTGCGCCTTTCTCCCAGTTAGTTCTTTTTGGACTTGGGAGAGTTTATCAGCATCTCGACCCACTAAGACCAGATGATCCAGCCTTCTTGCCAGTTCTTTCGCTAGCTGCCGACCAATCCCTCCTGTAGCCCCTAAAATGATCGCTTTTTTAATTGTATCTTCTATCTTCATAGCTCTAGTGTACCAAATTTCAACCAGTTAGAAAACTCCTACTACCATATTCTAACTTTACGGTTTAACCCCTACTTATAAAAAAGGTCTCTATCGCAAAAATAGAGTCCTTTTACCTTTTGTCTATTTCCAAACCGTACTTCTATAACTACTAGATGTTAAGCGATCAAACAGGAAAGGTCGTTTTGCATCGAATAAAAAATATAGAAAAATTGTTTAGCTTACAGAACTGCTTGTGAAGCTCTAGAGTATGAGTTCAAGTAAATGTTGCACTTATTCTTGCAATTTATCATTCTTAAATCAATATCCATTATAAAGCATCGACTAAGTCCATCAATATTTCCATAGGAGTTTTTCTCCTACGACCATTAACAGTTTCGACCATGTTATAAACTTTTAAACTATTGTCATTACTAAAGACAAACTCAAAGCGGAATTCGCGTCCATTGGGTGCCACTGTATCAAATTTTGTTTTATATTTATCATGAACAGGGCTAACTGGAAATTTATTGAAGAGCAAGCGTCGTTTCTCTCCTGCTTCTTTCAGACAGTTTTCTAGCTCCTGACAATAGCTATAAAACAGCTGATAGAGGTCTTCTTCTGAAATTCTTCTTCTCCGAACCAATGATTTAAAATCCGAAAAATTTCTGCGCGGGATTTCAATGCTAAATGAAAATCCCTCCTGGTTGATTCTTTCTAAAAATGCATCTCTTGAAATCATAGAACTACTCTTTCTTTTATCAATCTGTAGTGAACTCTTATTGTTTCTATACATCGTCAATCCATTATGTAATCAAGCAGATCCATCAGGGTTAGTTTCTTACGACCATTGACTGTTTCAAATAGATTATAAACTCTTAGTTCTTGATTCTTTTTGAATACAAACTCAAAGCGAAACTCGCGACCATTGCATGCAGCTACATAAAATCCGGTCTGATACTTCCTCTTATCCGCTACTACTTTCATTTGCCGGTCTTCTACCTCTCTACAAAGTAAAAGAAAGATCTGATAGAGTTGCTCCTCAGAGAGCCTTTTTCTTCGAACCAATGACTTGAAGTTATTGTACGTCCACCATGGGATTTGGATGTTGAAGGAAAAACCTTCCTGATTGGCTTTATCGATAAATGCTTTTCTGGAGACCATACTAACTCCTCTTCTATTGGAACATCGTTTGACTTTATTATACCATCTTTTATCCTTTCACAAAAAAAGCATCCCAAATGGAATGCTTTTTTCTGTTTCTTAATAGTATTCCCCTTGGCGGTAGTTCCAAGAGTTGAAATGATCAGATAAGTGCATCATGATCTTATCGATATCCAATCCTTTACGGATCACAACTGGACAAGTATTGACAGAACGGCTACCTGCTCCTTGTTCTGGAATCAGTTTTCCTTCGGCATCAACCATAGAGACCATCACACCTTGTTCATAGCGAGTTTCAATGGTCTTGTCTGGTTGGATAGAAGCTACATAATCATCTGCTTCGATAACCAAGTCCACAGCACCTTCGATACGCTCACCGATTCCTTCGACCTTCCCGCGGTTACCTTTACCGGAAGGGTTGGCTGAAGAAGCGTAAACCATCTTACCTTCTTTTTCCCACATTTCTTTGGCAATTTGCTCACCAGCTTTACCAAATTTGATGACAAAGCATGAAGTTCCACGAACGTCTGTCATGAGTTCTTCACGTCCATCTCCGAAAGCCTGCAATTTTGCATAAGCATCTTCACGCCAAGGAAGGATACAACCAAGCAAGATATCTTCATCCCAATGTTTTTGGTAGAAGGCTTCGATTTCAGGATTCAATTGCGCAAGGGCACGAAGTTCATCCATGCTTCCGCAAAGAACCACACCTGGTTTGTTGCGGTTGCGTTCTTTGGCTTCGAACTTACGTTCCAAGCCAGCCTTGTCACTGGTCATGATGATGTAGCCAACTTTGGTAGGGCAGACGATACAGCCACCCTCTCCTTTAAGAATATCAAATCCTTCTTGTGAAAGTTGTCCGTCCCATTGAATGTGTTTTGTCATAAGTCTCTTTCCTTTTCTATTCTTTTTAGTATTGTATCAAAAAATAGTCTCAAATTCAATATATTTTCAGAAAATTCGTAATTTGATATACAATTTTATCATTGCCAGTAAGCTGGCCGGTTCTTCTCATAAGCTGCGATCAAGTCTTCATACTGAAGCGTAATCCCGATATCATCCAAGCCGTTGAGCAATTTGTGCTTCCAATCTTGATCGATCTCAAAGCGAAACTCTCCAACAGGCGAGATAATCTTCTGCTCTTCCAAATCCACCGTCACTGGATCTGTCGGCTTTAAACTTGCCAATTTTTGACGAACCTCTAACGGTTGGACAATCGGCAGCATGCCATTATTGAGCTCATTATTGTAATGGATATCTCCGAAGGATCCGGCGATAACGACTTTAAAGCCATAATCGGCTAAAGCCCAGGCCGCGTGCTCCCGAGAGGAACCAGCCCCAAAATTGTCACCAGTGATCAAAATGGTCGCCTTGCGGTATTCTGGCTTGTTAAAGATAAAATCTGGATCCTCAGTATACTGGTCATCCAAATAGCGCCAAGCATACATGAGGTATTTCCCAAAGCCTTTTTTATCAATCAACTTTAAGAATTGCTTGGGGAGGATTTGGTCGGTATCAATATTATCGTTCATCAAAGGAACTGTTGTTCCCGTATAAATGGTAAATTTCTCCATGCTTCCTCCATTTACTCGACTTCTGGCATTTGGCGCACGTCGACAAATCGACCAGCTATTGCTGCTGCAGCGGCCATTGCTGGGCTACAGAGATGGGTCTTAGCACCAAATCCTTGGCGGTCTTCAAAGTTCCTGTTGCTAGTTGACGCACAGTGGACCCCATCTGGAACCTTGTCTGGGTTCATTCCTAGACACATGGAGCATCCTGGATCACGCCATTCAAAGCCTGCATCCATAAAGATTTTATCCAAGCCCAACTTTTCGGCGGCTTGCTTAACCGGACGAGAGCCAGGTACCACAATAGCAGTTAAGTTGGGCGCAATTTTTTTGCCTTTCACAAACTTAGCTGCCAACTCCAAATCGCTGAGACGCGCATTGGTACAAGAACCGATAAAGATATAGCCTAATTCAATGTCTGCTGGTTTTTGGCCAGGTTCGAGATCCATATAATGATAAGCCCGTTCATCATTCATGTCGCGAATCTCTGGAAAAGGAGTCTCGAAGTCCACTCCCATAGAAGGGTTGGTTCCCCAAGTCACCATCGGAGCAAGATCAGATACATCCATACGGATGACTTTATCATAAACGGCATCATCATCACTGACTAGAGTCTTCCAATCAGCTACTGCGGCCTCAAAATCATCTGGCACACATTCACGTCCCCGGAGGTAGTCAAAGGTCGTCTCATCTGGATTCATGATCCCCATTTTGGACCCGAACTCGATCGACATGTTACAGATGGTCATGCGTTCTTCCATGGTCAAGCGATCAATTGCTTCTCCCCGATACTCTACGACATAGCCAACTCCACAAGCAACACCGTAGCGCGCTATCAAAGCTAGGATGTAATCCTTTGAATAGATCCCTTTTTGTGGGGTTCCGGTGAATTCAACCAACATTTTCTTTGGTTTGACTTGCCAGATGGTTTGGGTGGCAAAGACATGCTCCACTTCACTGGTTCCAATCCCAAAAGCAATGGCACCAAAGGCTCCGTGGGTTGCGGTATGGCTGTCTCCACAGACAATAAATTTTCCAGGCTGGGTCCGACCGGTTTCAGGGCCCACCATATGAACGATTCCTTGCTTAGCAGAACCATGGGCAGCATGATCAATGCCAAAGTCCACCACATTCTCAGCTAATTTATCAATCTGGGCTTTTGATATCACATCTCGAATATCAAAAATATTGACCGTTGGAACATTGTGATCAAAGGTTCCAAAGGTTAAATCGGGTCGTCGGACCTTGCGTCCTGCATCCCGTAATCCTTGAAAGGCTTGCGGACTCGTCACTTCGTGGATGTAGTGTTGGTCCACATACATGAGTTGGGGTTGCCCTTCCACTCCTGTAATCACGTGGCGGTCCCAAAGTTTATCAAAGATAGATTTTCCACTCATCGTCTTTCTCCATTTATCTTGTTGTTAGAAAATCCATTGAAGGATTAGAAAGAGGGCACCTGCTAAAAGAAGGCTACTGCCACACCAGGTGGCTTGAAAATACCATTTCCGCACCTTGTGGTGAAAGAGATATCCACCTAGTAGAGCTCCGAATCCACCAAGCACCCAGCTCTCGAGTAACAGGACCTTTTCAGGAATCCGCCACCTCTTTTGGATAGCTTTTCGTTTATCTAAACCATAGGTCAGAAATACGATACTATTCCAAATAGCAATAACAACTAAACAGCGATCTCTCCAAGTCATCTTAGAGATTCCCAATAATGGCTGCAGTCATCTCTGCAGTAGAAGCCTGACCACCTAGATCCCGTGTCAAGATTCCTTGATTCAAGGTTTGATTGACAGCTTCTTCGATCATTTCTGCACCTGCTGTTTCTCCAAAACTGTCTCGGAGCATCATGGCAACGGACAGGATCATGGAAATCGGATTGGCAATGCCTTGACCTGCAATATCTGGTGCTGAACCATGAATCGGTTCGTACATACTTGGTCCTTGGTCAGAATGACTGGCAGATGGCATCACGCCTAGTGTTCCAGGAAGAACGCTCGATTCGTCAGATAAGATATCTCCGAATAGATTCTCTGTCACTACGACATCAAAGCGGGCTGGATTGGTAATCATGATCATGGCCGCACTATCGACAAGCTGGTGCTCTAAGGTCACATCTGGAAATTCTTTGGCAACTTCTTCTGCCACTTGGCGCCACAATTTAGACGTTGCCAGAACATTTTGCTTATCGATACTGGTCACTTTCTTACCACGTCCTTGCGCGATCTTGAAGGCTTGGCGCATAATCCGACGGATTTCTTCTGCACTGTAATCATTGATATCACGCGCTGTATCTTCTTTCAAGATATGCTCTCCAAAGTAAATCCCACCTGTCAATTCACGCACGACTACAAAGTCGACCCCCTCGATACGCTCTGGTTTCAAAGGAGACAAGTGTTTCAAGGCGTCAAAAATCCGTACAGGACGAATATTGGCAAAGAGATTTAATTCCTTGCGAATAGCGAGCAGGCCTTGTTCTGGACGAACAGGAGCATTGTCATATTCCGGACTCCCGATGGCTGCGAGAAGAATAGCATCCGCTCCTTTAGCTGCTTTTAGAGTATCTTGGGGAAGTGGGTGGCCAGCGGCATCAATTCCAGCACCCCCAAAAGGTTTGTCTTCTAGACTATAATCAAAGCCGATTTTGGGAGCGACGGCTGCGAGGACCTCTAGTCCAGCTGCCATGATCTCAGGGCCAATCCCATCTCCTGCAAGTGTTACAATTTTCTTTGTCATGTTCATTTCCTCTTAGGCTTGTGGAAGGTCACGGTAGGAGACAGCTCGTCCCATCTCACCCGCATTCTCTTTTTGAACCAGCGTGTTGGCATTGATATAAGCAATGGCAGAGGCTTTCAATACGTCAAAGTCCAAACCAGAGGCATTGAAAATCGTATCGGTATCAACATTTTCCACGGATACCAAGACACGGGCTTGGGCATCGATCCCATCAGTCACTGCATCGATATTGTATGAGGTCAAGCGAACCGTTTGGTTGAAGAATTTATCAATCGCATTAAAGATCGCTTCAACCGACCCTTGACCATTGGCAAGGAATTCAAGCACTTCCCCTTCTTCATTGCTGAGGCTAACCGCCGCTGTAATCGTTTCATCTGCATTGGTGGTTAAGCGGAGATCGTTAAATTGGAATCCTTCTGGATTTTCCACTGCTGTACCGGCAACAAGGGCGCGGATATCGGCATCTGTGATCTCGTGTTTCTTGTCTGCCAGAGATTTGAACTTAGCAAACAATGGCTTGATGTCTTCTTCTGTAAATTCCAGTCCCAACTCATGCAGTTTTTCGACAAAGGCATGGCGACCAGACAATTTTCCAAGAGGGAGGCTATTGCTCTTAACACCCACCAACTCAGGGGTGATGATTTCGTAGGTAAGAGGATTTTTAAGAACCCCGTCTTGGTGAATACCAGACTCGTGTGAGAAGGCATTGCCACCAACAACCGCCTTGTTTTTAGGAATTGGAATACCAGAGTACCGAGAGACCAACTCAGAAGTGTTGATGGTTTCATTAAGGACAATCGGACTTTCCACTTGGAAATAGTCTTCGCGAATATTGAGAGCAACTGCTACTTCTTCAAGTGCCGCATTGCCGGCCCGCTCCCCGATCCCATTAATGGTTCCTTCGACACGACGGGCACCATTTTTAACAGCAGCGAGGCTATTGGCCACGGCCATACCTAGGTCATCATGGCAATGAGGGGAATAGATAATCTCGCGGTCTGTCTTGACATGGTCGATCAAGTATTTGAAAATGGCTCCGTACTCTGCTGGTGTCGTGAAACCGACTGTATCAGGAATATTGATGTAGCTAGCACCAGCATCGACTGCAGTCTGGACAACTTGCAAGAGGAAATCCAATTCTGTCCGGGTCGCATCTTCGGGAGAGAACTCCACAATCTCAAATTTTGAGCGAGCGTAAGAAACGTGCTCTTTGATGGCTTCAAGAATTTCTTCCTTGGTCTTGTTTAGTTTAAACTCCCGGTGAATCGGACTGGTTGCGATAAAGACGTGAATTTGTGGATACTTAGCATCCTTCAAGGCTTCATAACAAGCGTCAATATCTGATTTGACAGAACGGGCCAAACCTGTCACGGCTGTCTTGGTCAAGACCTTGGCAATCTCTTGAACAGCAGTGAAGGAATCCGGACTAGCTGCAGGAAAACCTGCTTCAATAGCAGAAATGCCCCATTTTTCCAATTGTTTAGCAATGGCAATCTTTTCTTTGATAGAAAAATTAACTCCTGGAGTCTGTTCGCCATCCCGAAGGCTGGTATCTAAAAATTCAACTTTACGCATAGGGTCTCCTCATTTCTATGTAGTGGATATAAAGAAAAACATCTCACTCGGTTAACCAAGCGAGATGTTTTTGCCCGCTTGGTAAGCCAAACAGGACTAATGCTTCTGCACTAGCCCTTATACCTCAACAACAAAGCAAATTGAATAAACTTAGCTGTTTTCATGTTTGACTTTCTCCTTTGTTCAATGTCTTGTTTAGTATTTTAGCATAGGGA
>CABKMC010000057.1 GCA_902373455.1 uncultured Streptococcus sp. | reverse complement strand
TCCTGGTCGTCCGGTTGCTAGTGGTTACCGTCATATCTTGACCCAAACCAGTGAAGAAATCGAAGATATCTTTATCGGAATGGGCTACCAAGTCGTGGATGGCTTTGAAGTGGAGCAAGACTACTACAACTTTGAACGCATGAATCTTCCTAAAGACCACCCTGCGCGGGATATGCAGGATACCTTCTATATCACAGAAGAAATCTTGCTTCGTACCCATACCTCACCAGTACAGGCGCGGGCGATGGATGCGCATGACTTTAGCAAGGGACCATTGAAGATGATCTCTCCAGGGCGTGTTTTCCGTCGGGATACAGATGATGCGACCCACAGCCACCAATTCCATCAGATCGAAGGTTTGGTTGTTGGGAAGAACATCTCAATGGCAGACCTTCAAGGAACGCTTCAATTGATCGTGCAAAAGATGTTTGGTGCAGAACGTCAAATCCGTCTGCGTCCTTCTTACTTCCCATTTACCGAGCCATCGGTTGAGGTGGATGTTTCTTGCTTCAAATGTGGTGGAGCTGGATGTAACGTATGTAAGAAAACAGGTTGGATTGAAATTATGGGAGCCGGTATGGTTCACCCTCGCGTCCTTGAGATGAGTGGTATTGACCCAACAGTTTATTCAGGATTTGCCTTTGGACTTGGTCAAGAGCGTGTGGCCATGCTTCGTTATGGAATCAATGATATCCGTGGCTTCTATCAAGGGGATATCCGTTTTTCAGAACAATTTAAATAATCATGTTAGTTAGAGTAAAAATCGACCAGGCACAGACCTTACGTGACCTAGAGGTGGAAACCTACCGAGATACCTTTGGTCCCTATATTGTTGAGAAAGATTTGGAAGATTACTTCTCTACGGTGCTCTCATTGGAGCAAATCGAGAAGGATTTACGAGACCCAGAATCTGAAACCTATTTTGTCCTCAATGAAGAACAAGAAATCTGTGGTTTTCTCAAGATCAACTGGGGTC
Organism: uncultured Streptococcus sp.; assembly: GCA_902373455.1. GTDB lineage: Bacteria > Bacillota > Bacilli > Lactobacillales > Streptococcaceae > Streptococcus. The sequence goes on along the minus strand of CABKMC010000057.1, from coordinate 7,169 downwards.
AAGCGCAGACCGAGCCAGTAGAGATGGACAAGGCCTTTGAGATCCAACGGATCTATGTCAAAAAGGAATGGCATGGGGCTGGTTTTGGCAAGGAAATGTTTACCTTTGCGCTGGATCAAGCCAAGAGCCGGGGCTTTGACTGGGCCTGGCTGGGTGTCTGGGAACGCAATTTTAAGGCGCAGGATTTTTACTACCGTTTTGGATTTGAACGATTTAGTGAACACCAGTATATCACCGGAGATACAGTGGATACAGACTGGTTGCTACGCAAGTATTTGAAGGAGAATCCGCAAGTTTAATTGTGGGTCCAAATTGAGAGAAAGGAATTGAAAAGGTCTCACCTGGTGGGATCTTACGATCAGAATTATGTTAGTATCATATAAATGGTTAAAACAATTGGTGGACGTGGATGTGCCATCAGAAGAGTTGGCTGAAAAAATGTCAACCACAGGGATCGAGGTAGAAGGTGTGGCATCACCAGCTGCTGGTCTCTCAAAAATTGTCGTCGGAGAAGTCTTGTCTTGTGAAGATGTGCCAGAAACACACCTTCATGTCTGCCAAGTCAATGTGGGTGAAGAAGAAGCGCGTCAAATCGTCTGTGGAGCACCAAATGTTCGAGCAGGCATCAAGGTCATGGTGGCTCTTCCAGGTGCTCGCATCGCGGACAACTACAAGATTAAAAAAGGGAAAATCCGTGGTTTGGAATCCCTTGGGATGATCTGTTCACTTGGTGAATTAGGGATTTCTGACTCTGTTGTACCGAAAGAATTTGCAGACGGCATCCAAATCTTGCCAGAAGATGCTGTTCCAGGAGAAGAAGTCTTCTCTTACCTCGACTTGGATGATGAAATTATTGAACTTTCCATCACTCCAAACCGTGCAGATGCTCTTTCTATGCGTGGGGTTGCGCACGAAGTAGCAGCGATCTATGACAAGGCAGTCAACTTCAAAGACTTTACTTTGACTGAAACAGACCAAGCTGCAGCCGATGCACTTTCTGTCAGCATTGACACAGACAAGGCACCTTATTATGCAGCTCGTATCTTGGACAATGTAACCATCGCACCAAGTCCACAATGGTTGCAAAATCTTCTCATGAACGAAGGTATCCGTCCGATCAATAATGTGGTCGACGTGACCAACTATATCTTGCTTTACTTTGGTCAACCGATGCATGCCTTTGACTTGGATACCTTTGAAGGAACTGATATCCGTGTGCGTGAAGCGCGTGCAGGTGAAAAATTAGTAACCTTGGATGGGGAAGAACGTGAGTTGGAAACAACTGACCTCGTGATTACGGTTGCGGACAAACCAGTAGCTCTTGCAGGTGTCATGGGTGGAGAAGCTACAGAAATCTCTGAAAACTCTAGTCGTGTTGTCCTTGAAGCTGCTGTCTTTAATGGCAAATCGATCCGTAAGACCAGTGGTCGTCTTAACCTTCGCTCAGAATCATCTTCTCGCTTTGAAAAAGGGATCAATGTGGCAACCGTCAATGAAGCCCTTGATGCGGCAGCGAGCATGATTGCAGAGCTTGCAGGTGCCACTGTTCGTAAGGGAATCGTTTCAGCAGGCCAGCTTGATACTTCAGATGTAGAAGTTTCTTCTACTCTTGCAGACGTTAACCGTGTCCTAGGGACAGAGCTTTCCTACGCGGATGTCGAAGATGTCTTCCGTCGTCTTGGCTTTGGTCTTTCTGGAAATGCTGACAGCTTCACAGTAAGCGTTCCACGTCGCCGTTGGGACATCACCATTGAAGCGGACCTCTTTGAAGAAATCGCTCGGATTTATGGTTATGACAAATTACCAGCAACCCTTCCAAAAGATGACGGGACAGCAGGTGAATTGACAGCGACTCAAAAATTGCGTCGCCAAGTTCGGACCATTGCTGAAGGAGCAGGCTTGACTGAAATCATCACCTATGCACTGACAACTCCTGAAAAAGCAGTTGAATTTGCGACTGCTCCAAGTAATTTAACAGAGCTCATGTGGCCAATGACTGTGGATCGTTCAGTCCTCCGTCAAAATATGATCTCAGGGATCTTAGATACCGTAGCTTATAACGTTGCTCGTAAGAATAAAGATTTGGCCCTCTATGAGATCGGAAAAGTCTTTGAACAGACAGGAAATCCAAAAGAAGATTTGCCAAACGAAATCAATAGCTTTGCCTTTGCTTTGACTGGCTTAGTTGCTGAAAAAGACTTCCAAACTCCAGCTGTTCCAGTTGACTTCTTCTATGCTAAGGGAATCTTGGAAGCCCTCTTTGCTCGCTTGGGTCTTGAAGTGACTTATACAGCAACACAGGAAATCAAGAGTCTCCACCCAGGTCGTACAGCCTTGCTCTCACTTGGTGACCAGGTGATTGGGGTCTTGGGACAAGTCCATCCTGTAACAGCTAAGGCTTATGATATCCCAGAAACCTATGTGGCAGAATTGAACTTATCTGCTATTGAAGCAGCTCTTCAACCAGCCGCAGCCTTTGTGGAAATCACTAAATTCCCAGCCGTGAGCCGTGATATCGCCCTTCTCCTCAAAGCAGAAGTGACCCACCAAGAAGTGGTTGATGCGATTCAAGCTGCTGGCGTGAAACGCTTAACAGATATCAAACTCTTTGACGTCTTCTCCGGTGAAAAACTAGGTATCGGTATGAAGTCTATGGCCTACAGCTTGACCTTCCAAAATCCTGAAGATAGCTTGACGGACGAAGAAGTCGCACGCTACATGGAAAAAATCCAAGCTTCTCTCGAAGAAAAAGTAGACGCAGAAGTACGTTAAAATGTGTATAGAAAAAACCGTTGATGACTCATCAACGGTTTTTAAAATTCATTTTACAAGATGGTTTCCATGACCGTTTCTTGAGGTTTCATGCCCTGTCTTTGATAGAAGCGAAGGGCTCCTTCATTGTCATTCCAGACATTAAGAGTCAGGTTGTAGCAGCCAATTTCCTTGGCATAGCTGACAGCGAATTGATAAAGTTGATCACCGATCTTTTGTCCACGCGCTGCTTGATCGACACACAAGTCTTCGATGAAGAGGGTTCTTATCGGATGAAGCACAGGATTGTCAGAGACTTCTTTAATGGTGACGAAGAGATGTCCTAGGACCTGGCCATCTTCATTTTCGTAGACGAAAATCGGTGTATGTTCTTGCGCCATTAACTGTTTTAACTCTTCTTTACTATATTTGCCGCCACTTCCTTTGAAAATATCTGGACGTGCTTGGTGGTGAACGGAAAGAATCTGTTCTAAGAGACCAATCAAAGCAGGAATATCTTTTTGTTGCGCTAAACGAATCGTCATGTAGGTTCTCCTTAGTCGTATTTTCTATATTATAAAAATTTTTTACAGAGCTTGTCAATGGAAAAAGGATCGTTAAAAGGTGCGCAAATGCGGGCCTTTTATTTCTTACCTCAAAATATCCATGTCAACCATCATTCTATTTTTGACAAATATTTTTATTTTTTTGACAAAAATACTTGTCAAAAAGAAAAAGAAGTGTTACAATGATTTTAGTTGAAAGAAGGGGAGGTTTTCTTATGGGAGCCATATGGATTCTATTTATCCCTTTTCTGGTTATCATTTATGCAAGCTCAGGAAAGAAGATAAAAAGATTGAACAAACGCATTAGACGATTAGAAAAACAAGTGAAAGGAAATCAAGACATGTCTAGACTTTTAGAAGAATTGAAAGGCCAAACGGTCACTGTTTTAGTGAGTGGTGTTGGATTCGAGTATGAAATTTTGGATATCGATGAAGATTGGGTCAAATTGAGCTGTGAGAATAAGAAAAAAGAAAAGGAAACCAAATTAGTTCGCATCGAAGATATTCAAGGTATTCAACTATAAGGGGGCGAAAGCCATGATTTTAAAAAATCGACTGAAAGAGCTGAGGGCGCGTGATGGCCTCAACCAATCCGAGCTAGCCAAGCTAGCAGGGGTCTCGCGCCAGTCCATCAGTCTCTTGGAGCGAGGGGAATACACCCCTTCGGTTATCATTGCGATCACCATCGCCCAGATTTTCAAGGAACCGGTGGAGAATGTCTTTAGTCTAGTAGAGGGAGAGGAATAAAAATGAAAAAGCAACAACAAGAACGATCTGCTCGTTACCGTTTTTGGAGAAATGTCGGAATCATCACAGGTTCCGGCTTGATTGGAGGAGTCATTAGTTTTTTGACAGGCATGTTTGGATCCGAAAAGCCCCTTGAAATCCAATCCTTCTTTAGTAAAGAAGTACTCCTTTTGGGTTCAATACTTTTGTTTCTTATCTTGTTTATGGTCACGATAGCCTTACTAATAAGCGCGAGAAAAGTCCATCAAAAAATGCTTCAGATAGAAGACGAAGACGAAGCCTATCACTATGACATTCAAAAGAAAAAACTGTATGGGTTAGCGACCATTTTTAAAGGTACCATGATCTTGCCATACTTTTTAGTCATCATCTTTTATAGTCAATTGGTGTATATGGATAGACCTTCCACAGGGCACTTGGCTTTTATCTTTGGAACTTTTACCATGCTCTATCTCTTTCTCGTTTTGATTGCTTTATTTTTCTTATCGGATACCTTCTTTCGCAAGACCTTCCATTTGCTTTATGGAAAACCGATTCCTCGCAATGCCAATGCCAAGGAAGTGCGGGAATTTTTGATGAGTATGATGGATGAAGCTGAAAAACAGATTAGCTACGAGGAAAATTTTGAAGTGGTGGTTAAGTTAAGCAATTATATCTTGCCGAGCCTTCTCATTGCTCTCTTAATCATTGGAATTGCCTTCAATACGGATATCCTCTTAGCTTTGTTCGTTGTATCCATCATCTATATTTATATCCTTATTTCACAATACAAGATTACCAAACGTTATTATAAAGAGTAAAGGAGTCATTCATGTTAGAAATTAGACATTTAGAAAAAAGCTTTGGCAATAAGCAGGTCCTCTTTGGAGTGGATCTAACAGCTCAACAAGGGCATATCCTTGGTTTGGTTGGGAAAAATGGGGCTGGTAAAACCACCATTTTCCACAGCATCCTGCGCTTTTTGGACTACAGCGGTGAGATCCGCCTAGATGGCAAAGCGATTACGCAAGAAACATACAAAGAAATTGGCTATTTGCCGGAAGAGCGTAGTCTCATGCCAAAACTCACAATTTTTGAGCAGGTCCGCTATTTGGCTGCCTTAAAAGGAATGAGCACTGCCGAGGTAAAGGAAAAATTACCGACCTGGATGGAAAAACTCCAAGTAAAAGGGAAATTGACTGATAAAATCAAGAGTCTCTCAAAAGGGAACCAACAGAAGGTTCAACTGATCATCACCTTGATCCATGAGCCTAAATTGATCATTTTAGATGAACCCTTTAGCGGCCTGGATCCGGTCAACACAGAAGTGCTCAAGCAGGTCATCTTTGAAGAAAAAGAGCGTGGGGCGACCATTATCTTTTCTGACCACGTCATGACCAATGTCGAAGAGTTGTGTGATGATATCCTAATGATCCGTGATGGTTCGGTTGTCCTTTCAGGGCCAGTCCAAGAGGTCCGGAATAGCTATGGCAAGACCCGCCTCTTTGTCTCTAACGACTTTAGCAAAGAAGAGCTAGAAGCTCTGCCACACGTGACCAAGGTCAGCATGACCAAGCAAGGGACTTGGAAGCTGATCTTGGATGATGCATCAGCTGGTCCAGAATTATTTGATCGCTTGACCAAGGGCCACTACCTAGCAACCTTTGACCACCAAGCCCCAACTATTGATGAGATCTTTAAACTTGAATCAGGAGTAGAAGTATGAAACAGATGTTTGTCGTAATGAAAGAAACCTATATCAGACAAGTGAAATCATGGAGTTTCCTCTTCATGGTCTTCGGTCCCTTCCTCTTTTTAGGATTGAGCATTGGAATCGGTTATCTGACAGGTTCTTCTACAGATGCCAAAAACCAAGTGGCCTTGGTGACAGAAGTGCCAGCTGTCAAAGAAAGTCTCAAAGGAACTGATGGCTTGACCTTGGACTACAAGGATGAAGCTGCAGCTAAAAAAGCCATCAAGGATGAGAAAGCAGCTGCTTACCTAACAGTCGATGAAAAAGATGGCCAGCTAGAAGCCACTTATGTAGGCGACCAAGCCATGAAAACAGATTTGAAATCGCTTGTCGCTGCGAAATTAAGCCAAGTCCAACAAGGAATCAATCTAGCGCGTGCTAATCTAAGCAAAGAGCAACTGACAGCCTTGTCTCAACAGGTTTCTCTCAAAGAAAAAATTGATGAGAAAAAAGAAGGCTTGAAAATGGTGCAAACCATGGTTGCAGGTGGTCTGGGAATGCTGCTTTATATGATTTTGATCTTCTACTCTAGTATCACAGCCCAAGAAGTGGCCAGTGAAAAGGGAACTAAGATCATGGAATTGGTCTTCTCTAGTATCAAAGCAACCGACTATTTCTTCGCACGCATGCTCGGACTCTTCGGAGTGATCTTTACCCATATTTTTGTCTATGTTGTTGGTCTAGTAGCGGTTTGGATCTTTAGAGCAGATATCCCAGTTGTCAAGGATTTTCTCGCTCCAAACTCTCCTATAACCCAACACCTAGCAGAAGCGATCTCGCTTAATACCGTCTTCTTCATTATCCTTGGGATCTTTATGTATGTGGTGCTCTCTGCCTTCTTAGGCTCTACAGTTGCACGACCAGAAGATTCAGGAAAAGCGATTTCACCACTGATGATGTTAGTTATCTTTAGCTTCCTTGGGGTAACCACCTTGGGAAGTGCCGGTGACGTCTTCTTATTGAAGATCGGTTCATATATTCCTTTCTTCTCAACCTTCTTCATGCCTTTCCGTACCATTAATGGATATGCGACTGGTCTTGAATCTTGGGCTTCATTGGGAATTGCGGTTCTCTTTACCATTGTGGGAACAGTGCTCATTGCCCGTATCTATGCGAGCCTGATCCTTCAGACCGATGACCTCGGACCATGGAAGACCATCAAACGTGCTCTTAGCTATCGCTAATTAGATAAGCCCTCAGATATCGCTGAGGGCTTTTTGAATGGAGATTACAATTTTTTTGAAAGACTTGTCTCTAACTATTAATAAATTACAGAAAATTTAGTATGTTTTTTCATGGAAGAAAGAGTATTTTTCTTCAAATTATGATATGATGGAGGGGAATAATAAGATTTGAGGGTGAATATATGGATA
>CABKMC010000056.1 GCA_902373455.1 uncultured Streptococcus sp. | reverse complement strand
AGCACTTTTCTCACGGCGGAAAGTTTCAGTATATTCTTTATGAAATTCATAAGTTAGAACTTATTTTGATTTCTTGACAAAATCGCGTAACCTATTTTACTTATAATTTATTTTTATATATTCTAAAGGGAGTTGGGCTCCCTTTTCATTTTGAGTTGAAGATGATATAATCATACGAGTGAAATCAATGAAAGAGAGTCAAGCATGAGTATTTTAGAAGTGAAAAATTTGAGTCACGGTTTTGGGGACCGTGCGATTTTTGAGGATGTGTCTTTCCGTTTGCTAAAGGGAGAGCATATCGGCCTTGTCGGGGCCAATGGTGAAGGAAAATCGACCTTCATGAGCATCGTGACCGGTAAGATGCAGCCAGACGAAGGAAAGGTCGAGTGGTCTAAGTATGTGACTGCTGGTTACCTGGACCAACACGCTGTCCTAAAAGAAGGACAAACGGTGCGCGATGTCTTGCGGACGGCTTTTGATGAGTTGTTCACAGCTGAAGCTCGGATCAATGACCTCTATATGGCCATGGCAGAAGAGGGAGCTGATGTCGATGCTCTCATGGAAGAGGTTGGAGAACTCCAAGAACGTCTAGAAAGCCGTGATTTTTATACCTTGGATGCCAAGATCGATGAAGTGGCGCGTGCTCTTGGGGTCATGGACTTTGGGATGGAGACGGATGTGACCTCCTTGTCAGGTGGGCAACGGACCAAGGTTCTCTTGGCCAAACTCCTCCTTGAAAAACCTGATATCTTGCTACTAGACGAGCCGACCAACTACTTGGATTCAGAGCACATTGATTGGCTCAAGCACTATTTGCAAAATTATGAAAATGCCTTTGTCCTCATTTCCCACGATATTCCATTTTTGAACGATGTGATTAATATCGTCTACCATGTGGAAAATCAGCAGTTAACCCGCTATTCAGGAGACTACTACCAATTCCTTGAAGTCTATGAAATGAAGAAGTCGCAATTAGAAGCGGCTTATGAGCGTCAGCAAAAAGAAATTGCTGATTTGAAAGATTTCGTAGCCCGTAATAAGGCGCGTGTAGCTACACGGAATATGGCCATGTCTCGTCAGAAAAAGCTGGACAAGATGGAACTCATTGAACTGCAAAGTGAGAAACCAAAGCCATCCTTTGACTTTAAAAATGCCCGTACTCCGGGACGCTTTATCTTCCAGGCCAAGGATCTCCAGATTGGGTATGACCGTCCTTTGACCAAGCCTTTGAACCTAACGTTTGAGCGCAATCAAAAGGTAGCCATCATCGGTGCCAACGGGATCGGGAAAACCACTCTCTTGAAGAGCTTGCTAGGAATCATTCCACCGATCGCTGGAGAAGTAGAACGTGGAGATTACCTAGAACTTGGCTATTTCGAGCAAGAGGTCGAAGGAGGCAATCGTCAGACGCCACTTGAAGCAGTCTGGAATGCCTTTCCGGCTCTCAACCAAGCAGAGGTCCGTGCAGCCCTTGCCCGCTGTGGCTTGACCACCAAGCATATCGAAAGTCAAATCCAGGTCTTATCCGGTGGAGAGCAAGCCAAGGTACGTTTCTGTCTCTTGATGAATCGTGAAAACAATGTCTTGGTCTTGGACGAACCGACCAACCACTTGGATGTGGATGCTAAAGATGAATTGAAACGGGCCCTGAAAGAATACAAGGGATCGATCCTTATGGTTTGCCACGAGCCAGACTTCTATGAAGGCTGGATGGACCAAATCTGGGACTTTAATGAATTGACTTAAAGACAAAAAGAGAACCGCATGGTTCTCTTTTCAGATTCTTCTTAGAAACTTTCCTTAGGTGAGTACGGACGTCAGCGAACTTCTGCGAAGTTCCATGACTAATTATTGAGCCTAAGGTCTCAATAATTCCGTGTGCCTGAAGCAGTTAAGCTTCAGGCACTTTTTTCACAGCGGAAAGTTTAGTATATTCTTTATCAATTTAAATTAATGAGACCTCGATTTTATCTCTTTTCAGAATCGCTTAAGTTATTTTACTAAAAATTAGTTTATCTATATTCCAGAGGCTGGGACAAAAGTCCTAGCCTCTCAATTATTTTTGGATTGTCGAGCAAGACGCAGTGGTTGAGTGGGCTCTACTACGCTGATTTCATCAGCTTTTACAGCCCTACTCAACTGTGCGGAGGTGGGACGACGAAATCGAATTCTAACGAATGACCGATTTCTGTCCCACTCTCTTTTCTTTCGCTGTTTGAAGCTTAATTTTTGGGAAAAGATTTGGTATAATGAAAGGTATGAAACATTCGGAAAAAGAATCACAATACCAGCTCTTGCTGGCTCAATTAGACGCTCTCTTAACAGGTGAAAGCAATGCCTTGGCCAATTTGTCTAACGCCAGTGCTCTCTTAAATCAAGCCCTGCCTCGTTCGGTCTTTGCGGGTTTTTATTTGTATGACCAAACGGAATTGATCCTGGGACCTTTTCAGGGAGGTGTTTCTTGTGTCCATATCGCTCTCGGAAAGGGTGTCTGTGGAGAAGCAGCTCAAAAGCAGGAAACCATGATTGTTGAAGATGTGCGCCAGCATGCCAACTATATTTCCTGTGATAGTCGGGCTATGAGTGAGATTGTGGTGCCTATGGTCAAGGACGGTCAGCTCCTTGGAGTTTTAGATCTAGATTCAGAGTGTGTCTCTGACTATGATCAGCTGGATCAAGAGTATTTGGAAAAGTTTGTCGCTCTCTTGATCGATAAGACAAACTGGGACTTTAAGATGTTTGGAGTTAAGAACTAATGTATCAAGCTTTATATCGGAAATACCGTAGCCAGACCTTTGGCCAATTGGTCGGCCAGCAAGTAGTGGCACGGACATTGAGACAGGCCGTCGAGCAGGAGAAGATCAGCCATGCCTATCTCTTTTCAGGTCCTCGTGGTACTGGGAAAACCAGTGTGGCCAAGATCTTTGCTAAGGCTATGAACTGTCCTAATCAAGTCAATGGGGAGCCTTGTAACGACTGCTATATCTGTGAATCCATCACCAATGGGAGTCTAGAAGATGTTATCGAGATCGATGCAGCCTCCAACAATGGGGTCGATGAAATTCGCGATATTCGCGACAAGTCGACCTATGCTCCGAGTCTAGCCAAGCATAAGGTCTACATTATCGATGAGGTCCACATGCTCTCGACAGGGGCCTTTAATGCCTTGTTGAAGACGCTGGAAGAGCCAACGGAAAATGTAGTATTTATCCTTGCAACAACGGAGTTGCACAAGATTCCAGCTACTATTCTGTCACGGGTGCAACGCTTTGAATTCAAATCTATCAAACTGCCAGATATCGTTCACCATTTGGAAAGCATCTTAGCTACAGAAGGCATTGCCTATGAAGCAGATGCTGTGCAGATCATCGCTCGACGCGCTGAAGGTGGGATGCGGGATGCCTTGTCCATTTTGGACCAATCCCTGAGTCTGACTGCGGGTAGTGAGTTGACGACAGCAATCGCCGAAGAGATTACAGGCTCCATCAGTCTAGCTGCGCTCGATCAGTACGTGGCTGCCATCCTGGCTCATGATGCGACAGCGGCGCTGGATCAGCTGGCGATTATCTTTGATAATGGCAAGAATATGGCCCGTTTCGTCACGGACTTACTTCAATATCTGAGAGATCTCTTGATTGTCCAGACAGGCGGAGAAAACACTCACGCTAGTGACTTGTTTGCGGCGAATCTTGAAGCTGATCAAGCCCGTCTTTTTGCCCTGATTGACCAGGCGACGACCAGTCTTGCGGACATCAAAAATAGTTTGCAACCGCGTATCTATACTGAAATGATGACCATTAAATTGGCTGAAAGCACAGGCCAAGTTTCTAACTCAGCTGCTCTGGAGGTTCCTTCCAATGTGCTAGCTCAGCTTGAAGACTTGAAGAAGGAAGTCGCTCAGCTCAAGCAACAGTTAGCGCAATCGGGTAGCAGTCTTCCTGCTTCAAAACCGACAGTAGCTCGTCCAACCAAGTCTAGCAAGGGCTACCGTGCAGATCGAAACAAGGTCAACGCGATTTTACAAGAGGCGGTTGAAAATCCAGAGTTGGCACGGACCAACTTGATCCGTCTTCAGAACGCTTGGGGGGAAATCATCGAGAGCTTGGCAGGTGCGGATAAGGCCCTCTTAATCGGATCCCAGCCGGTCGCTGCCAATGAAAATCACGCTATTTTAGCCTTTGAGTCTGCCTTTAATGCTGAACAGACCATGAAGAGGGACAACCTCAATACCATGTTTGGAAATATCCTCAGCAATGCTGCGGGCTTCTCACCAGAGATTTTAGCGGTTTCGATGGAAGAATGGACCCAAATCCGGGCAGAGTTTTCGGCTAAGGCGCGTGGGCAAAAAGCGGAAGTGGTGGAAGAAGAGGAAAGTGTCATCCCTGAGGAATTTCACTTTTTATCCGATAAAATCACCCTGCAAGACGATTAATACATGAATTTTTTACTGAATCATGGTAAAATAATTTTATGAATAGAAAACAATTTGCAGTGATAGCAGTCTTTACTGCTATGGAGACTTATTTTTTCAATGAAGCGACCATGGCGGGTCAAATGCTCTTTGCATGTTTTTGGGCCCTCTTGATCTTACGCAATCTCCAGACGGCCTATATGGTGGAGAAAATAGCTAGTGCCATTGAAAAAGAAATCAATAAGAAAAGAAAATAAAACCTTTGAAAAGAAATTCTTTTTCAAAGGTTTTTTTCTTATTTTAAAAGGCTTCTTGGCATTGCTTGCGGTAATCTCCTGGGGAGAGGCCGACCTTCTGTTTAAAAGCCTTTGTAAAGTAGGAGTAGTTGTCATAGCCCACCTGGAGGGCAACTTGGTAAATGGGGGTATCGCTTTGTGATAGCATCTCTTTTGCGGCGGCCATCCGTTTATCGGTGATGTATTTCACCAAGGTTTCGCCGGTATCGCGCTTAAACATCCGCGCTAGATGATCTGGACTAAGAAAAACAATTTCTGCCAGCTTGGTGCGACTGATATCCTCCTTGTAATGGTGGTCGATGTAGTCAGTGATCCGTTGGATGAGATTGGATTGGTGTTCTAGATCGATCACATAATGGCGAGCAGAGCTCCAGTAATCCCCGATATAGGCTTCAAAAGCTTCGATGGCATGAAACCGCCGTTCGAAGAGAAATTGATGGTGTTTGTTTTGAAATAACTTGTGGGCGAGAATGCCGTTCTTATCCAGATAAATCCCAATTTGCTGGGTCCAGTCTAGCTGGAGTTCACTCAGAGCTGAAAGCGGGATGCGATCTTGAGTCTCTAAGCTATGGATAATTTGGAGGAGCTGTTCTGTCTCTAGTTGATTGGTAAAAGTGAGCGATGTCCGATGAGCAGGCTTTTGAGCTAGTGGACACAAAGAAGCATAGGAGTGGATACTGTTCCAATGGAAGACTTGTTCTTCACTGTATTGGCAGAGTTGAAGAGCCTTCATCAAGAGCGTCTCAAGGGAAATAGCGTCTGAATAGAGAAGGATAGAGGATCGGTCTAAGTCTTGCTGGATCTTCTGCTGGATAGCCTTTAGGAAGTCTGCACACTCTGTAGTCTGATTCTTTTTGAAGAGACAGAGGTAGCGATCGGTCTGGCTTTCGATTTTACTGAGGGCGCAGTAGTGGACAGGGAAATCCAGGGAGAGATCCTTGATACAATGGCGGAGCTGCAAGCGCCAAGAAGGGACGCTGGGGTGAAAGTCTTCTTCAACTAAGTGGAGAGTGATGAGGACCAAGAGGTAGTCTTCATGTGGTTTAGGGCTATAGCCCCGTTTTGTTACTTCTTGAAGGAGCTGTTCTGCTTGAGATGGACGCGGTTTTCGCAAGTAGTCATGCCAAAATTCAGCTTCTTTTTGTCCTTGCTGGGCTAATTGTGCTGCACTCTTGTGGCGCTTGATCTTATTGAGGGCTTTTTGAATGATAAATTCTAAGCGGTCGGGGTCAATCGGTTTGAGGTAGTATTCAAAACTTTGGAGTTCAATGGCTTTTTGGGCATAATTGAAATCAGCATAATTGGTGAGGAAGATCGTTTGAATGTCATATTTTTCTGACCGGACCCAGGCTAGGAGATCTAACCCACTGCCTTGTGGCATCTCGATATCACTGATCATGAGGGCGATTGGGTGACTTTGAATGATGGCTTGGGCTTGGCTCAGACTGGAGGCAGTATATACCTGCTCAATGCCCAAGGCTTCCCAATGGATGGTTTCCTGTAGGGCTTTAATGATAAAACGATCATCGTCAACGAGTAGGATATTCATGTGTGTCTCCTTTGTAGGGTTCATAAGGAAGGCTCAGTTGGATGCGGGCCCCTCCTTGGGTTCCATTTGAAAATTGAAGCACGTAGTGATCTGGATAGAGGAGATCTAGTCGTTCCTGTGCATTGGTCAAACCAATGTGGTGGCCATCTTCTGTGACTAAGGATTTTTTCTCTGCTAGATCTTGTAAGATAGCGGAGCTAAAACCAGGACCATTATCCTGAAGGCAAATGGCAAGGTGTTGGTTTGCTTCTTCATGAATAGAAAGCTGGATGTGGAAGGAATCTTGGAAAGAAAAGCCGTGTTTGATGGCATTTTCCACAAAGGTTTGTAACAGCAGAGGGGGAATAGCCGCATCTTTCAGACCAGGATCCCAGTCCAGGTCAAAGTGGATGCTGTCCCCATAGCGGATTTTCTGGATTTCTAGGTAATTTCGGATATGTTGGATTTCATCTGCTAAGCGATTGAAATCTTGATTGGCTTGAAAGAGGTGGCGCAAGTAGTTGGAAGTCACCTTGGTCAACTCCTCGATTTCCTTATAGTCCTTAGTTTGGAGCATGCTGTGAATCATGGAGAGCATGTTGAGGTAAAAATGGGGTCGGACTTGATTTTTGAGGTAATTGAGTTCGACTTTTTTGAGATTGAGTTGCGCGTGGTAGGCTCGAATTTGGAGGTCTTTCATATGGATTAGGACCTGATTGATCTTATGATTGGCTTGATCGATCTCTAAGATCCCTTGGTCTTCGATCACATCTAGCTTGGTGGAAGCAGCGTCTAGCTGAGAAAGGCGTTGGGTGAGTCGTTTGATCGGTTGGATCATCCGTTGACGAATATAAAGGATTAGAATGGTAGAGAGAACGGCGATGATCAAAGGGACCAAGGAGAGAAGGGTTTCCAGTACGATATTTGTACGGAAAACGTCCCCGTAATCGACCGTCACATAAAGATCAAAAGGCAGGTGGGTTTGATTGCTACCGGCTTGAATGACGGAATCTGTAGCATGGATCTGGTTGGGGCGATCGATGGATAAGCGCCCTTTTTTCCCGATATTGAGTTTTTGCAAGGGTTTTAAAATATCCTGGGTAGAAATGATGGCATAGATAGCCTTGCCCTTGTAATGGAGGGATTTTAAGAGATAATCATGCTGGTTCAGGCTGATTCGTTGCCATTTTTGACGGGCCTTGTCTGTTTCTTTGTCATAAGTTTTAAGATGATCTTTCAATTGTACATAGTCCAGGTAGGGCAGTTGAAGACTGGAGGCATTGAAAAAATGAGGGATATCTCTTGTCTCTATGAAAAAGGTAATGGGGCTATCCATCTGGTACTGAAACTCCGTGAAATCGATCCGCAATTTTTTTAGATTTTCATGAAAATCTGTGAAATCAAGTGGGGTATTGAGCTCTGTCAAATAGTCATTGTGACTAATGGTACTGTACATAAAACGCTCAACGGAGTGAAGCTCTGTATTTAAGGAATCCGCATAGATATGAATCGAGTCCTCTAAATGGAGCATGTTTTGGTGTTTAATAAAATTTCGGCTAATCCCACCTATCAAAAGGTTGATCAAGGTATTGACGACTAAGAGGAGAAAGAGTAGGCGCGAAAAAAATTGAATCGAGTGATCTCGTGTACTTCTGTGAATAGCTTTCATAATGAGCACCTCACATATATTATAGCACTATTTGAAAACGGATTCATGAACAAAACCGATATTAAAGTAAAAAAAATCGGGAAAGTGCATGTTTTTGTGTGGAGAAAACGGAAAAGTGAATGAAGATGCACGAAAAAGTTCTATAAAGATGGAAAGGATTCCTATAAAATAGAGGAGAAAGAAAAGGAGGGCCTTATGAAAAGCGAAGTAAATGCGAAGCAGAGCAAATTGAAGAAAAATATTCCTTTATATGTGCTGCTCCTGCCATCGATTATTTTATTGATTTTATTTGCCTATATCCCTATGGCGGGTCTAGTCATCGCTTTTAAAGATTACTCTCCC
>CABKMC010000055.1 GCA_902373455.1 uncultured Streptococcus sp. | reverse complement strand
CTTTTTAGCTCAATTCTGCAATGATTTCTTTCAATTGGGCTTTCGTATGAACTCCGGCCACTTGTTTGACAACTTGGCCATCTTTTTTAAAGAGAAGAGTTGGGATCGACATGATACCGAATTGACGTGCTGTATTTGGATTTTCATCGACATCCATCTTACAGATTTTCAAATCATCTTCATGTACTTCTTCTGCCAACTGATCCAAGATTGGAGCTTGCATGCGGCATGGACCACACCAAGTTGCCCAAAAGTCAATCAAGACAAGACCTTGGCTGGTTTCTTCTTCAAAAGTTGCATCTGTGATTACGTGTGCCATATTTCCTCCTTTTTCAGTAGTGACTACTGATTCTGCATTTCTACTTTTATTTTACACTAAAAGATGTCATTTTAGAAATATTTGCTACGGGGACTCCTTAGGCATCTTCTCTCTTTTTGCGCCAAAAGATGAGACTAGAAGCTGTAAGGCTGATCACCCCTAAGAGACCCAGAGCATGGTCTTTGCTCCCTGTTTGAGGTAGCGTATGGTCTGCTTGCTCTCCTCCTACTGCAGGTGTCACTTCTTGAGGATCTTCTGCAAATTCTTGTGAAACAAATTGAGGGCCATAGGATACAGCTAGTGTAAGACGAGATTGCTCTTGTCTTGCTGATCCTGTTTGCATCTGTCCATCTTTTTCAGGAAGAGTTTGGCTTGGTTGGACAAAGTATTCTGGAGTTGGAAGCGTATATTCTTCCTTGTAGTGCACTTCTGGAGCGACTAGAGCAGCTCCTTCTATTTCTGGCAATTTCGCATAGTCAGTATCTGTTGCACTTGGTACATAGGATGCCTTTTGAGCGCGGGTCTTTTCGACAATTGGAATCGCCGCCTGGATAGAGTCTGTCTTGAAGGTCACTTCATATGGGTGCTCCACCGTTAAATCTGATGGGTCATAGGTGTTAAAGACTAGGGCTAACTTGTGACCTTTCTTAACCGTATAGAGATTTGGTTGGAGAAAAACTGTGTAATCGTGGTATTCCCCAACTTTTGGCTCAATGCTAGCGCGAGAGCTTGCTGAATCGTAGCCAGACTCAGGGTTCGCAAGATTGATCCACCCTTTTGCGATCACCTTGTACTTGGTCTTGATGGTTTCGTATTCGGCAACAGATAGGTTGCTTAAATTGCTTCCCATCCAGAAACCGTCTGCTGTTTTATCTTGCTTGACGCTACCATTTCCCACCACGTCAAAATCCTCATCTGCCACATCTACCAAGAGGGCGTTGATTTGGAAATTCTTTCCTTGACCTTTGGCAAGAGCTGCCTTGAAATGAACGGGGATGTGGCCCTTGATCGTAGTGTCCTCAGTAACATCAGAAACGAAGGTCAGATTGGCCTTAGAGGAGGATTTGCTGACTGTTTCATTACGGTTAGCGATCTCAACACCTGCAGCCGCATAATCACTAGAAATGGTTTCTTCTAGACGTTTCGAGCTTGCATTCAAGAAGAGACGTTGACTGCTCTTCCAGTTATCATAGCTGGTCCATTTGCTTGGATCATAGTTATTTTGAGCTAGAACCGCTGGCAAACTTTCGACGTGATTGTTCACTCCGTAGAGGTAATGGGTCAGCCAGGTATTGAGCAGGTCATAAAAGTCCTGACCATTGGCAGTGATGCCGTATCCCCGTGACATAGCCGCTGGGTAGACGTGATCTCCTTGGTGAAGATAGAGCTTGACATCTTGTCCTGCTTTCTTGAGGGCATCGTACATAAGTTCAAAGTGTTTGGTCTTGACATTGTCATCATTCAAGCCATGGACGATCAGGGCGCTGGTCTTGAGATTTTCTGGATGAAGGGTATAATCCCGCTCCTTCCAGACATCGCTGTAGTTACGATCATGGGCGTACTGGTCCTTGTTCAATTGGTTGATGTAGTTGGAATAGTTTTGCCAAATTCCTGCCCAGTCGTCTTGGTCCAGCATCCGTGTGCTAACGTAAAGGGAGAGCCATGAAAGGTCACTATAAGGTGCATTACCAAACTGGGTACCTTGGCTATTGAAATAATCATACCAAGAGGCTATTCCTGCTGCCGGAACGATGGTCTTCAATCCTTCTACACCTGTCGCTGCCACACCAAAGGTCGTAGTTCCAGCCCAGGATAAACCGGTCATTGCGACATTACCCGTTGCCCAGTCTGCCTTGATTTCGACATTGCTAGTCTTATCAGTGTAGGCTTTGCGTTTGCCATTGACCCATTCGATGATATTCTTAAAGGCATTGATTTCGAGATCAGACCCCGTCGTGTTAAATCCTTCTGATCCCTTGGTACCAAGTCCAGCGCTCGAGATAAAGGCATAGCCTCTAACTAAGAAATAGTCGTACCAGTTCAGATCTTCGTAGTCATAGATATACTCGTAGGGACTGTAGTAATACCAATCAGATGCCTTGGCTTTTTTGGCTGCTTCTACTGTTGTTTCACTGCTTACTGGATGTCTCTTTGCAGGTTGGCTATGCAGTTTCTTCATATCATAGCTACCGTCTGTTGGAAGCCCCAGACTTTCGAGGGTCACGTAGTTTTCATCGAGCGTCCCCGCTACGTAAGGGCGCGCTTCGAGAATGGTGGCTGCCTTAAAATCACCTTGCGCTACGGCTTTTGGTAATTGAACAATGGCTTTGACCAAGTCAGGCTTGCCATCTGCATCGGTATCGTAGTCTGTTTCGACATAGACTGGGAAGCGTACAATTTGGCTATCTTCATATTTGTAGTCTTGGTCTGCTTTTTCTCCCGTCGTATAAGGGAAAATAGGCTGGGCACGACCATTTAAAAAGAGCGGGCTTTTCTTTTCAGCCCGGTAGGCATCGTAGAGTTTCTTAGCTGTTTCATACATCTTGGCCAATTCTGGCTGACTAACCTTACGAGTCAGATCATCAGATTTTTCAATCAAGCCTAAACTCTTGGCAAAGCGTTCACGATCTGCTTGACTTTTGCCCAATTGACTAGGATCTGTTGCTGCCCATTGAAGCAAGCCATTAACAGCATCTTGGACCGTCAACTCTTTAGAGGCCTGATCCGCTGCAAGGGTGCTACCTGTAACCTTTGCCAAATCCTGACTTGTTGCCGAAACTTCTGAAGGAGGAGCAGATTGAGGTGCAGCTTCCCTGTTTGTTGCTGCTGGAGTTGCCACTGGGACCGTAGGCTCACTTTGTGCTGCGCGCGCTTCTGTTGCAGGGGCTACTTGATTGGCACCTGCCGTCCGATCCAGCGATGCCTCATTCGAGCTTGCAACTTCTTCACTAGTGACAGTATTTGTGTCACTTGTTGTCGGTCTTGCTTCAGTAGATGGAGCATGGACCACTTCTGTAGATGGGGCTAACTCTTCCGTTTGCTCATCCGCTGCTGCTACTTGATGCAAGACCATCGGTGCGATCAATAAGCTTGATGCGACAATGGAAACCACTGTTTTCTTTTTCATGTCAATCTCCTCACTTTTTGTAATCAACACTCCTATTATACTATGTAAGCGTTTTTATATCAAATAGATATTCAAATGATCCCACAAAAAAACCGAGGCATCAGCCTCGGTTATCGATTCTTATTTAACGTGTTTCTTAAGATCTTCTTGTGCTTTTTTGTTTGACTCTGCTTGTTCTTTTTGCCATTTTTCAAGGGCTTTGTTGTAGTCAGCAGTTGTCACAGCTTTATCTTGGAGTTTCATTCCTTTGTAGATCACGTGGTCTTTTCCTTTACCACCAGTCCATGCAAATGGAGCTGAGAATGGTTCGATACGTGTCAAGAATGGACGTCCAGTTGATGAAGAAGTTGGCATAACAAGGGCACTATCTGTCAACCAAGCTTGCGCTGCCGCATATTTTTCATAGCGTTTGTTGACGTCTTGTGTTTCTGCACCAGCATCTTTGATCATCTTTTCAAAGTCGTACAGACCAACTTTTTTAGCTGCTTCATTGTTTTCACTTGGGTCAAATCCAAGGAAAGTCTTAGTATTTTCACCAGATGAAGCTTTCAAGATATCCATGTAAGTTGATGGGTCTTGGTAGTCAGGGCTCCATCCAACATTATCAGAGAGATCCCAGTCTTCGCCAGCCGCATTTGGTGCAAAGAGGGTCACATTTTGAAGGTCTTCTTTCGAAAGCATTTGGATATCGATGACGATATTTTCTTTACCAAGTGCTTCTTCAACTGATTGTTTGAAGGATTGTACCCGTTGAACTCTTGATGGTGTGGTTTGGTCCACAGGCATATCGATGTGAATTGGGAATTTCACACCTTCTGCTTCCAAGGCAGTCTTCGCTTTTGCAAACTCTTCCTTCGCTTTCTTAGCATCGAAGAGACCGTTTTGACCATCGTCTAGTTTAGTAGATTTCCACTCATCTCCGTAGGTATCCAATTGAGTTTTCACCATTTCACCAAAGGTCTTGCCATTAGCTTGGACAAATGTTGGTGGAATGTAGAGGTTACGGATGATCTTGCTTGCTCCGTCTTTTCCGTTCAATTGAGCAGCATACGCTTCACGGTTGAAGGCAAAGCTGATCGCTTGACGGAAGTCCTTGTTCAAGAGAGCTTTCTTAGTAGATTGTTTTTCTTCATCGGTCTTCTTAGCAGTGTGTTTGTAAGATTGACGGTCGATGTTGGTACCAATGACATAAGAAGCAGCGTCTTGAGGAGTGTAGGTGATTTCGTCTTTAAATTCTTTGGCTTGCTCTGAGTAACCAGATCCAGTTGGGAAGAGTTTTGCCAAGCTAAGAGCATTTTCACCGAATGATTTAGCCAATTTACTTTGGTCTTGTCCATCGTAGAATTCCAATTTCACATCTGAGATGTAGACCTTGTCTTTATCCCAGTAGTTTTCATTCTTGGTCATTTCGATAGAAGATTTTGAAGTAAAGCTCTTCAAGATGTAAGGACCATTGTAAAGAAGGGAGCTAGTATCACTTGCTTGAGCGAATTTATCCCCTTTTGATTTCACGAATTTTTCGTTGACAGGGAAAGTGATCCCAAGAGTCAATTTAGAGTTCCAGTAAGATTCTGGTTGGTTCAAAGTGATTTGAAGGGTATGATCATCAACTGCTTTTACTCCTACAGCTGAGAAATCTTTATTTTTACCACTGACGTAGTCATTCAAGCCTTTGATAGAATCTTGGATGATGTAGAGCATTTCTGATTTGTTATCAGCCGCATATTTGATACCTGTGACGAAATCTTTAGCTGTTACATCCGCATACTCTTCGCCTTCTGAATCATACCATTTAGCATCGTCACGAAGTTTATAAGTATAAGTCAAGCCATCTTGCGAAACTGTCCAATCTTTTGCAAGAGATGGAATCAAGTTCCCGTATTTATCATTTTCAAACAAACCATCAATCAAGTTTCCAGTGATATCGTGGGTTGCTGCTTTACCAGATGTGATATAGTTTAGGTTTTCTGGCTCAGTCTCATAAACATATGAGAATTTTTGACCGTTGCTTGAGCTAGATGATTTAGAACCACCCGAACAAGCTGCTAGGATACCTGCTGAAAGGAGGGCAACTCCCGCAAGTGCAATGACATTTCTTTTTTTCATGTAAAACTCCTTAAGAAATTTTAAGTTTATTTTAAGATTATACCACAAAGGTTTTCAGAAGAAAAGGAATTTTCAGAAAATTTTAGTTTATAAAAAAACTACTCCGGAGAGTAGTCATTAATTTAAGTTTAAAACTTATTTGAGACTTTCCTTAGGTGAGTACGGACGTCAGCGAACTTCGAAGAAGTTCCATGACTTAGTTTTGAACCTAAAGTTTCAAAACTCCCGAGTGCTAGAAACAATCCTATTTCTAGCACTTTTCTCACTGCGGAAAGTTTCAGTTTTGATTTGAAAAACTATAAGGACTGGATATTTTATAAAAAGACTTCTTATGTTATTTTCTAAGAAAAAACATTTTTTTCTTTCTAAAACTAGTTCACAAAAGTAGTTCCAATTTTTAATCTACCAAGTCGCTCTTGAGGTAGGCATCGACCATGCGCTCTGTTGCGACTACAGAATCCAAGTGAGTTCGCTCATATGAGTGGCTAGATTCGATCCCTGCTCCGAGGAGGGCATGTTTTACTTCTGCTCCTGCGCTCATGGCTGCAGAGGCATCTGATCCATAGAAAGGATAGATATCCAACTTATAAGGGATTTCTTGGGCTTTTGCCAAGGCTACCAAATGCTGACGGAATTCGTAGTGATACGGTCCTGAAGCGTCTTTGACACAGATAGATACCGTGTATTCATCCGTCGCTTGGTCATCTCCCATAGCTCCCATATCCACTGCCAAGTACTCTACCACTTCAGACGGGATACTAGAATTAGCCCCATGCCCCACTTCTTCAAAGACTGAAAAGGCGAAGGTGGTCGTTACTGGTAATTGGATCTTCTCTTCCTTGTAGACGCGCAGAAGATTCAAGAGAATCGCTGCACTCACCTTGTCATCCAAGTGACGAGATTTGATAAAGCCGGTATCTGTCACAATGGTCCGTGGATCAAAGCTGACAAAATCACCCACTTCAATGCCAAGGGCACGGGTTTCTTTTTCATTGGTCACTTTTTCATCCAGACGGACTTCCATATTATCCTGGGTCCGCTCGACAGTTCCCGCATCCTTGTAGACATGGCAAGAAGTCTGATGGACCAAAATTGTCCCCGAATGGGTCTTTCCTGTATTGGCTACATGGACCGTACAGTTTTCCCCTTCAATCATATTCCAAGGGAAACCACCGATACGGTCTAGCTTGAGGCGACCATCTGCTTTCACCGCGCGGACAATAGCCCCCAAGGTATCCACATGGGCTGTGACGTAGCGTTGCTTGTCTGTGATCACACCAGGAACGGTCACATTCACGCCTCCCTTAGCAGTCCGAGTTACCTCATACCCAAAGCCTTCAATGGTTTTGACCAAATAGTCTGCGATCTCCCGTGTAAAACCGGTCGGGGAAGGAATAGCTGTCAATTCCTGCAAATAAGTCACTGTCTGATTCATAATGCCTCCAAATGTGTTTTTCTTTATTCTAGCATGAAATAGGTGGAATAGCTAGAGGAGAGAGCTTACAGGGTAGAGTTTTTCAACTCTTCCCGTACTTGCATTAGGAGAAAGCCAGAGTTCTATTTATATTTTCAACACATTTTGGGAGAGATTCATCTAGTGCACCTAAAATAAAAAAAGAAACTTGTCCACAACTAACGGTGTCTAAACAAGTTCCACGCAGGCTATTTCAATGGTGATACATAATTATCAGGATAAAATATGATGTAATTTTTGACAATATCTGTTAGACTATCTTCAGTTATGTTTCTCCACTTATGGAGATAGAAGGTTTCAGACTTGAGAACAGAGTGAAACCATTCGATACAGCCATTATCTGCTATTTCGCCTCTTTTCTGAGAATTCTTACACTCCTGTTTCCAGCGATAAAGGTGGAGCGTTTGACGCCGAAACATTCTAAAATAATCGATACAGGGCACGTTTTCTTATACTCTTCTACTAGCTTGATAAGACTTACTTTGTCGATTCTCTTATCAAGTTCTGATACTTTTTTAGTAATTCTACCTGCAAACGTAACTGTTCCACTTCAGATAACTGTTTCATCCCATTACCATAAGTATATTGTTTCCCCACGGGTTGTTGGAAACGGTACAATTCATCATTCTGATACCATCGCTACCAGGTCTTGGCCTGACTAGCATTTTTGATGCTGAGGGTATCCATGATAACTTTATTTGATTTGCCTGCCTTCTTCATTTCGATACAGGCTAGTTTAGTTTCTACCGAATATGCTTTTTGACCATAACAAAACACCCCTGTTTCTAGTTTACCAGATTTCAACAGGAGTGTTTTCTTGTGTCTCATTTTATGGGTGCAGTGCCGACCCTAGGGATTCTTTCGTTCTCATATATACGTCATTAGTATAGGCTAATTTGATTTAAATTCCAAGAGAAATAACATTTTACATAAAAATCGGTGGATATTTTACAATTTTTGCATATAATAGAGCTAAAAAGCAACTAGTTTTAAGAATTCTTATCTAAAACATTCGGAAATTCCCCTTAACCGTAGCGGAAAGTTGTTTTCTTCTCCTATTTATAATAGACTATCACTAACATTAGATGAAAAGGTGACTCTATGACTATAAATCAACTGCTTCAAAAGCTGGAGCCTACTAGCCCTATCCTTCAAGCTAACTTTGGAATTGAACGAGAAAGTCTTCGTGTCGATAGACAGGGAAAATTAGCACATACGCCTCACCCTTCCTGCCTAGGAGCTCGAAGTTTCCACCCTTATATTCAAACAGATTTTTGTGAGTTTCAGATGGAACTCATCACACC
>CABKMC010000054.1 GCA_902373455.1 uncultured Streptococcus sp. | reverse complement strand
TCTTCCTTTGAAGATCTGTCTGATTGGGCTTTTTTCACTCCCTATTTTTATCTCTATACTATCTCCTGCAGAGCTTGGGCTAGGATGCGATACCCGGCCACACTTAGATGGAGGCCATCTGTCGTATAGGCTTCTGCTAACTGCCCCACTTCATCCAATAAAGACGAATACACATCGACATAGCTGACCTGGTGGTAGGCTTGGGCCAATTCTTGATAAGCCTGATTGAGGGCTTGAATTTTATCATTGGTCCGCACATAGACCTTTTGTTTGTAGCGCTCTTCTTGACTCACCGGTAGAACCGAGATCAGGTTGATGTGGGTCAGCGGAAAATCTCGCATGATCGCTTGTAAGACCGCTTCTACATTGTCTAAGGTTTCCTTTTGAGGAATTTCTTTTCCGATATCATTGGTCCCGAGCAAGAGAAAGATCTGATCCACCGCCGTTCCAAAAACATGGGCGTCTAGATGCTTACGAAGGAGATCCGTCTTATAGCCTCGTACTCCTCGATTGACCATGTGTTTGGGACTTTGTAATAGTTCATGAATGGGGAAATACTCCATGATAGAATCCCCGACAAAGATCAAACCAGGCTCTTTAAGAGGGGCTTGATTGAGCTCCCGATAGGTTGTTAAAATTTTCTCCTGCTCCTTTAAGAGCCAGTCTTCTAACAGTTGTACCGCCATCTACTTTTTTCCTTTCACTTGTTCCCAGGGGGTCAATCCTAGATACTCTTCGATCACCTGGTAGACACCGCCTTCTTGATGGCTCGGTGCTAGGTGTTTGGCAACAGCCTTGACAGCTTCTTCTGCATTAGCCACCGCATAGGAGTGAGCAGCCATTTCAAGCATTTCGATGTCGTTTCCGCTATCCCCAAAGGCCATAACCTGACTAGCATCAAGCTGCCATTTCTCCATTAATTGAGCCAGTCCCCAAGCCTTGTGAATACCTGCTTGTAAGAGATCCATGCTGCCGAAACCGCTCGAAACCGCCATCAGCTGATCTCCAAAAGCCTGTTGGACTTCCTGACTCACTTGATCAAGACGATCCAAGCCAACCACCAAGCTCATTTTAAGCACCTGGTCAAACAAATCGGCTGTCAATTCCGGAACAAACTTCATCCGCTTGTACAAGGCTTCAATCACTTCCGGCTGCATGAATTTTTCAACTTCTGTAAAGACCGTGCCTTCCTTGACAAAGCCACCATTGACAGCTGATACAACCAATTGATCTGAAATTTCCCGGCCCTTAAAATAAGCAAGAACCGCCTCCACCAATTCCCGATCCCAGAATTTTCCTAGAACCATCTGGTCATTCTCAAAAATCCGAGCTCCGTTGGCGACGACCAGGGTCACCCGCTTGACCAAAGGACCCAAGAGCTGGCGCATGCGATGGATTTCATTTCCCGTCGCAATGACAAAGCGAATCCCTTTTTGATCCAAGTGGTCCAAAAGCCTTTCCAGACGCGGAAGGTCCACCTCTCCTCGTTCATCTAATAAGGTTCCATCCATATCTGTTGCAATCAACTTAATCATACAATCTAACCTTTTCCCTTTCATGGGGTGCACACTATCTGTTCCCATTATACCACAGATCAAGCAAGTCAAAACCACCCGTGAAAACAGGTGGTTTACTTTTAGTTTGAAAGTTGCTACTAAAGACCAAGTGATATCATAAATATAATCCCTTTTCTACACTTTCCTGAACCAACTCTTCCGTCAGTTTCCATAACACTTTGGACTCACTTTTTATAAATTTTTTCTTTTCTAATACCACCTCTGAACGGATATGATCGGGATTATAATTTACTTCTGACACTTCCAAATGATTGATCAGTGGTACCAATGCATCAATCACTCTTGCATATCTTGCCTCAGGACTCTGCCCTTTTTCAAACTCCAACCACGAATTTTTCATATTCAAATAGGTTGCTTCTGGAAGGAGGCTCATTGTTTTTTCTATAGATGCTAGCTCTCTATCATGAGCATGAACCTTTTTTTCATCATCAAACACCCAAGTATCTCCGGCATAAATCTCACCTAAATCATGAATCAATAACAGAAACATGACCTTTTCCATATTCAATTTTTCAGGATAATAATCTTGAAAAACCATCGCAGCTACCGCACCCTGCCAAGAATGCTCGGCACTATTTTCAAACCGTCCATCAAGGGTTCTATTAAACCTTGTTACTGACTTTAATTTTTCGATTTCCTTAATAAATTCAACTGTATGATTCAAATCACTCATGGCAACTCCAACCTCCCTATTCGAAATTACGACTATCATACCAAAAATCAGGGCTTCCATAAATTACTTCCCGTATTTGCAAAAAGAAAACTCCCTCCTTTTCGGAGAATCTTCATTTTTCTAACAAGACTACAAGGACAAGCAAAAAAGCTAACCTTTCTTTACCGGTTAGCTTCTATTTTTTCACCCAACAAAGGCCCAAATAATGGCAATCAGCACTGCCGGAAGGAGATTGGCGACCTTGATTCGTTTGCCCCAGATGAGGTTGATCCCCACACAGAGAATAAGGCTGGAGCCAACCAGTGAGAGATTGGACAGAGCTTGTGGGGTCATGATCGGTGCGATCAAATGGGCCAACAGCGTAATCACCCCCTGA
The DNA here is from genome assembly GCA_902373455.1 of uncultured Streptococcus sp. GTDB lineage: Bacteria > Bacillota > Bacilli > Lactobacillales > Streptococcaceae > Streptococcus. The sequence goes on along the minus strand of CABKMC010000054.1, from coordinate 5,735 downwards.
AAGATCACGAGTGGAACCACCGCAAAGATCGCACCCTTTCCTTTTGAAACGGTCAAAACCAAAACGATGACCATATCCAGAATAGCCTTGGCCAACAAAGTCGAGGTGTCGCCTGTCAGGCCATCCTGGACAGCTCCGACTACCGCCATAGCCCCGATACAAATGGTCAAGGCCGTGGTCATAAAGGCATCAACAAAGCTGGAATCGCCTTGGTTGCCCGTCTTTTCCTTCAGCCAGCTTCCCAGGCGCTCAAAACCCTCCTCAATCTTCAAGAGTTCCCCGATAACGGTCCCGATTACTAGACTCAGAATCAACATCATACTGCCGTGACTCTCCACATGACTTCCATGCACCACCAGCATCTTTTCCAAGGTCCCTGCGATGCCCAAGACAAAAACAGCAACTCCTGTCACTTTCAGAAGGGTCTCATGAAAATCTTCTGATAAACGTTGACCGATGAGCAGTCCTAAAAGCCCACCAAATACAACTCCTAAGGCATTATAAAAGGTCCCTAAACCGATCATTTACAAACTCCTTCGTTCATTTTTCATTCTTTTTCAATTTCTTTTAAAGACCAGTGTCCCGTCTCTTCATACTGGTCAATCAAGTCCTTGGCTGTTTGCGTAATCTCCTCTGGATAATGCAAGCTTTCTAGAGTATTGACCGCATTTTTGGTCACCGCTGACCCTGGCTTGATCTGGTAGTCAAAGACGATCTTGCCATCCACATAGCGACTGTCAAAATGGTAATTATCATTGACTTCACCGGAGGCTGCGACCAGCTCAATATCATGGCTGGAAATCATGTAGAGACAGTTTTGGGCAGCCAACCAGCGGACAATTCCAAGGCCTGATCCGATCCGCTCGATGGTATTGGTCCCCTTAAAGAGCTCGTCAATAAAGAAATAGTGAAAACCTGGCTCTTTCAGATGCTGAATCATACGCAAAATAGCTTTACTTTCAGTGATAAAGTAGCTATCTCCAACTTCAATATCATCGCTTACATCCATAGCCGTTAGGACATGACCGTAAGGCAGGGCCAAGCTTTCTCCATAAGCAAAGCCCAGCCCTTGAGCCAGAATAGCATTGATAGCGACGGTCTTCAAATAGGTCGATTTCCCAGACGCATTGTCCCCACTGATGACCATATTTTTTTGAAAATGCACATCATTTGCAATCGGATTGGACAGCAAGGGATGATAGAGCGTCTCACCTTCAATCCCACCCGTCTCTGTAAAGACTGGCTGACAGACCACTTCTAGATCCCGCTTATGGCGCAAGAGACTAATAGCGACTTCCATCTCCCCTAGCAGATCCAGAAGTTTCTGGGCCTCTTTTTGATGAGCCTTCACCTGATTGTAAATATAAACCTGGGCGATCTGCGGGAGTAAAAAGAGGACATTGAGGTAGAGGAGAATAATTTCCATCTCAGAGGTCCCCGTTGGACTCTGCAAGACACTGGCAAGGATCCGCGTTTTCTTAAAGGGTTTGACCGCCTGCTTGAGTTCTTCTTGTTGTGACAAGGCTAGATGGCTCAAGCGTTCTGCCGAAGCAAAGATGCGGACCAGATAACTAACATTGTCCAGATGGATTTTATTGGACCAATTGCGCAAACTTGAAAAGACGATATTAAAGACCACACTGATCACCAAGAGGGTAATCGCCCCAACCGGCTCAAAGGGGATGACAAAGAGACAGAGGATTGGAAGACAGGCCAAGGCTATATAGAGGGGCAAACCTGCATAATGCTTGCCAGGATTTGCGACAATGCTACGCGCCATATTGTGGTTCTTCTTGCCCAGTTGGTTGAAAATGACCTGGACCTTGAGCCGCAAATCAGGATGCTCTTCAAAGAAGGCTTCTAAGTCATGAAGCTGATCCTGAGGCTGGAATTCCAGCAGGCGCATTTTTTGATAGAGAGCTTCTGCCCCAAGGCTCGATTGGGTGTAATTGAGCTGATCAAAGACCGCATCCAAAGCCAAATCATGCCAGGTCTGATCATCCACTTGGCTATCGATCGTCCTTCCCTTAGCTGGATAAGCCAGACTGTCTATCAAACTTTCTTCAGTGTCTTTCTTGCGAAAGAAAGGCGCTCCATCCCAAGCCTTCTTCAGCTTTTGCTTGAGGCGGATGGCCGTAAGAAATTTGGTTGCCCAAATCACCACGATCAATCCTAGGATCCCAAGCGGGATCCAATTCACATTTCCTTCCATGCTCTATTCCTTTCCACTCTGAGGCCAGTCCAAGTGAACATGTTCCTTCATTTCTCGGTAGGCCGTGTCCACTCTCTCCTTGGTCTCCTCATCCAGCTTGTCGCGGTATTTGCCACCCTGGATAAAATCTTCCAAGATATAGGTCTGGTACTTGTACAAGTCATAGCCTTCAGGAGAATAGGTGCCCTTCGGAGTCCGACTGACCCAGGTTGGATGAGCAGTAGCCGTCTTAATCCGTGTCTTGCGACCAACCTTTTCGATGGTCACATCCATCAAGACCCCTCGCTCTGTCCATTGGGCAGTCTCCACATCCCCCATGGTTTCCAGACGCTGATTGGACAAGAAATTCCCCATTGAGTAGATGATGAGCTTGTTTTGACCATCTTTATTGACCACTTCAGCAGGCTCTACAACATGGGGATGCCCGCCAAAGACAATATCAGCTCCCCAAGAAATCATCTTATGATAGAGCTCTTTTTGCTCTTCTGTCGGCTCCAATTGGTACTCAATTCCCATTTGGGGCATGACAATGGTGATATCGGCCTCTTGCTCTGCCTTTTGGATCTCCGCCTTCATCCGCTCTTCATCCAGATCAGACAAGACATCTGCTTGCTCCTCTGGAGTAAGGGTCGTTTCCATTCCATTAAACCCATAAGCGTAGGCTAGAATAGCAATCTTGATGCCATTCACTTCCTTGATCACCAAGGGGGCCTGGCCTCTCTTTTCATGCGTGTAAACACCGACAGGTGTGATGCCTGCATCTTCAAAGGCCTTAGCTGTCGAATAGACTCCTTCTAGACCTGAATCCAGGATATGGTTGTGTCCCAAATCCATGACATCATAACCAGCATCCTTGATGGCTGGTACGACTTCGCTCGGCGCATTAAAGAGAGGATAACCTGACAAATAGTAATTGGGGTTAATGGTTCCCTCAAAATCGCCCAAGGCCAGATCCGCCTTTTGTAGCCAGGGTTTGACATACTCATAATTTTCATGAAAATCATAAGTCCCATCTTCTTTTTGCGCACTCATATAGACCAGATCGTGATAGAGCTGATCTCCATTGGCCATGATCCGAGCTGTATGAGGAATCTGATCAGCCGGTGTTTTTGCCTTGTACACTACTTCTGGCCGCTCGGTTGCGGTGATCGGAAAGCCTTGGAATTTTTGCACCCACAAGATGGCATTGGCCACGATGAAAACAACAGACAAGAGCACATAGACAAACTGTTCATTGGTCAGCTGAATCCTTGAAAAGAGACGATCAAAAGCCCAGTCAAAGGCCGCCGATAGCTCTTTTCCCATCGTTTTGATGGTTCCTTTCACACTCTCCCACTTCTCTAACATTCCTACCTCTTCTTCGTACCTAGTTTCTCCAATGATCCGCCAACAAATTGAGCTGTCATTGAAATACTTTCTCTTCATTGTATCACAATTTTTAAGAAGAGAAAAAAGAGAGCAGGACAGAAGCGCTATTGTTTAGAAACGCTTCTTTGTCCTGCTCCTGCACAGTTGATGGATTCATGTAAATGATCGATCATCACTTCTTATTGTTTGATTTGGACAAGCTGATTGCAACCATGACAAGACTTAGGAAAAAGGCCGAAAACAACCCTTTTGTCGTCCGATTCATAAAAGGTTGATGGAATACAAAATGATTATAGGCAGTAAATCCTAACCCAATCAGAGTCACCATAGCCGAAAGCGCAAAAATTGTTAGCCACAAATTTCTTTTTTTCATCATTAACTCCGTTTTTCGATCTACTAGAAAGACCCTCTTATTTCAAAGCCTTTAACAAATACCCATAACCTTCTTGCTCCATTTCCTCTTTTGGAATAAAGCGCAGAGAGGCCGAATTGATACAATAGCGTAGGCCACCTTGGTCTTTTGGTCCATCGGTGAAGACATGGCCGAGATGGGCATTGCCTGAGCGGGAACGAACTTCGATCCGTTCCATTCCGTGACTATGATCTTGGTAATAGTGGACAACATCTTTGGCAATGGGACTGGAGAAACTTGGCCATCCACAGCCAGACGCAAACTTATCCTTGGCAAAAAAGAGAGGTTCCCCAGTCGTAATATCCACATAGATCCCCTCTTCAAAGGTCTGATCATAGGCATTGTGGAAAGGACGTTCCGTCGCGCTTTCTTGAGTGACTTGGTACTGCTCTGCTGTCAGTTTCGCCTTTAGGATTTCTTGATCTGGCTTCTGATAAGCTGCTGGATCAATCAAGGGCTGCTCAGCATCCGTCACATCGATATGGCAATAGCCTCCAGGATTCTTCTTGAGGTAGTCTTGGTGGTAGTCTTCAGCCAAGATATAGTGGCGCAAGGGTTCCAACTCAACCGCGATTTTGTGGCCCAATTGCTTCTCTTCTTCCGCAAACACTTGGGCGATCACTTCACGGTCTGCTTCGTCTGTATAATAAACACCCGTCCGATATTGGCGGCCTCGATCATTTCCCTGTTTGTTAATGGACAAGGGATCGATCACCCGGAAATAGTAGAGCAGAATCGCTCGTAGAGTGATCTTGTCTGGATCGTAGATAACTTGTACAGTCTCTGCATGATCCGTTTCCTTGATCAGTTGGTAATTGGTCGTCTCTACCTGGCCATTGGCATAGCCCACCGTCGTCTGTTCTACACCGGGGATCCGTGAAAAATACTCCTCTAAGCCCCAAAAACAGCCACCTGCTAGATAAATCTCTGCCATCTTTCTTCCTCGCTTCCTGCATTCCCCACAAGGAACGCTTGACATCTATTAGCTCCATCATAATCCAAGAGCCTCAGATTTTCAAGGATTCTGCATCAAAAATCCCTTCTACTGTATGTAAAATGGATTCAATCCTTCTTATTTTTCAAATAAGAAAAAGAGCGAGTAATAGAAGTTCCAAAACGATAGGGTTAACTGATGTAGAAAAACATGAAGGACTACCATGACCAACACCTCCTCTGAATATCTGTAGACAAACTCAAGGCACATCAACTACAACACCACCGTCGGTCCATAGACCTGTAACTGAGGCTTCACAACCTCGTAATGCCAGTGATCATAAGCTCGCCAAGCTTGAAAGGCCTCTTCGTTCAAAGCTAGCCCACCCAGACCAATCAATAGACTGGCGGTCTGATAAAACTTTTCTAACTCAATCAACAGACGATTGTCTACCCACCTATCCTTTCGTAAACCTTTCAACATCTGATCTAGATTTTCTCGAAATCGAAGGGCATCTAAACTGGGGGTGAATCCCTTAGAAAAGGCTGTTTGAAGAAGGGTGATCGTCGTTCTTGCCTCTTGAATCACATCCCTTTCTTCCATCGAAATCACCTTCCTTTTCACCTCCATTGTACACCCTTTTCTCTCTATAAAAATGGAAAATTCCTAAAACTAGGAACAGAATGAGGCTGGGACAAAAGTCCTAGCCTCTCAATTGTTTCTAGATTGTCGAGCAAGACGCAGTGGTTGAGTGGGTCTACTACGCTGATTTCATCAGCTTTTACAGCCCTACTCAACTGTGCGGAGGT
>CABKMC010000053.1 GCA_902373455.1 uncultured Streptococcus sp. | reverse complement strand
TAGTAGTTCCATGACTAATTATTGAGACCTTAGGCTCAATAATTAGTCATGGAACTACTACGAAGTTCGCTGACGTCCGTACTCACTTAAGGAAAGTTTTTAAGAGAACTTTGTCTTCAATCTGAAACGAACTCGATTTTCCATCGAGTTCGTCTTTTTATTGTTCTTTGGTTAATGAAAAACGGAAATCATTGTATTTGTTGTAGTCAAATGGTGTATTGGTAGCCGTTGTGAAAACAATCGGTGTATAGTGTCCTTCTTCTAAGATAAAACCAGGTTCGAGTCGGAAATCAGCGACACCTAAGCCTGTGATCCCAGGGAGCAAGGCATCAGCCCCATCAAGACCTTCAGCATCCCAATAGTAGATATTTCCAGTTGCTTGGACGGCTCTTGCCGTATAGGTAGCTGTTCGAGTCGGTTCGCTGTCATTTTTGAAGCTTACCACTGTTGTTACATCCCCATTGGCATCGACGGTCATTTTAATCGAATCCGCTTGTGGACTAGATCCTACCCAAGTTCCCACCAGTTCTGCAGGGACAGTAGCTTGCGTCGGAGTAGACGCATTCTCGGTCTTACTAGAGTCTTTTGTACCTGTCGCGCTACTGGTTTGAGTTGAAGAGCTAGCTGTATCTTTTGCCTGAGCAGAAGATGCTGCACTCTTTTTGCTATTACTTTTGGCTTTTTTCTCTACCTTACTGGTAGATGCTTTTGCGGAGGATGAGGAAGCTGTCTTTTTATCCTTAGCACCACAACCACCGAGAGCTAGACCAAGTGAAGCAGCCACCAGAACAGCGGCACTCCAACGGAAGATTGATTTTTTCATACGATCACCTCTTTATCTTTCTGACTCCCATTATACTCCAATTGTTACAAAAATCAAGTTTTTTTGTAACAATTGTAATTTTTTTGTAACATATTTTTGCATTTAAAACATCAATCGTAATAGAGCGATCAAGACAATTCCAAATAAGACAGTTCCCATAAGGTTTTTGTAACGAAAGGCTACAAAGAAGCTAGGAATGGCCACCATAAGGTCCAACCAGTGGAACCGCGGGAGACTTCCCATTTTCCCCTCTACTAAACTCGATAAAACCAAGGCAAAGATAATGGAAATGGGCAGGTATTTGAGAAAGCGGGTCACAGGAGCCGGCAGTCCCTTGTATTTAACTAAGAGGAAAGGCAAGATCCGAGGAATCCAGGTAACGAAGGCTGAGGCCAGAATGGCCATGAAGATAGAACTATTCACGCGCATCACAAACCACCCCCACAAAACAGCCGATCAAGGTCGCAGCTAGCACAGCAAGTGGTTGCGAAACAAAAAAGAGGAAGAGAAAGAAACTCACTGCTACTGCTAAGAGCACCATTAGCATGGTCTTGGTCTTTTCTGTCAGTTGCATTCCTTGGAACTGGGCTGCAAAAATCCCAATAAACATAGCCACTAAGGCAAAATCAAGCCCAAAAGCCTTTGGATCTGGTAGGAGAGATCCCAGAGCTGTTCCGATAACCGTCGCACTGATCCAAGCCCCATAGCCTACTAGATTGTTCCCATGCATCCAAGGAACTGTAATGGTGTCCGTCTTTAACTTCTCACTCAAGTAGACCCCATAACTCTCATCGGTCAAGAGGCTTCCAATCCCAATGGTATGAGCGAGACTCGCATCCTTAAAATCCGAGGACGTATGCAGACTCATCAACATATTCCGGAGATTGATCAAACACACGGTCAAGGCCATATTCAAGATCGAAGAGTGGGCCGCAATCAGAGAGATCATCGCAAACTGAGCCGCCCCAGCATAGACCAAGACACTCATCAAGGCCATCTCCAAAGGAGAAAGATAGGGAGACGCCACCACACCGCAAGCCAGGCCAATACTGATATAGCCTAGAGCTGTCGGCAGCGCATCCCTCACCCCCTGCCAAAAATCTTTTTCCATACTCTCACTCCTTCCTGAATCATTGACCTCTATTATAACACAAGAAAAAAAGTTGAAAAGGGACCCATGAGAGAAAGCTTTATAATCCCTTTCCTCATCATTCTTTTATTCCCTCTATCATACCGAATTTTCTTTCGACTCGCAAATCCGCTACTAGTTGGTGAGATCCCAGCAAAAAAGCCATTGGAATCGCTCATCCAATTGGCTCCTTTTTCTTATTCAATTCCTTCAAAGGCTAGGCTTGGTTTGGCATTGAGGTCCCAGCCAGCGAAGTTTTCTTTGTTCCATTCGCTGACGCTAGCATAGGCAATCATCCCTGCATTGTCCCCGCAGAGACGCAGAGGCGGAATGATGACCTTGACATCTGTGATTTCAGAAGCCAGGCGTTCACGAAGACCTTGATTGGCTGCGACCCCACCCGCGACGACTAGGGTTTTGACCGGATATTTCTCCAAAGCCTTCTTGGTCTTGGCCATGAGAATGTCTAAGACGGCTGCTTGGAAACTCGCTGACAAGTCCGCATTGGAGAGACTTTCCCCTTTTTGCTCGGCATTGTGGTGCAGATTGATAAAAGCCGATTTGAGCCCTGAAAAAGAAAATTCCAGATTGTCTTCCTTGATCATGGCCCGTGGGAAATCGTAGATATCAACCCCTTGGTGGGCTAGCTGATCAATCTCACGTCCTGCTGGATAGGTCAATCCCATCACGCGCCCGACCTTGTCATAAGCCTCTCCTACAGCGTCATCACGGGTCTCTCCGACGATCTTATAATCCCCCGCTTCACTGACGTAGACCAACTCGGTATGTCCTCCACTCACCAGCAAGGCTAAGAGCGGAAATTCTAAGGGCTCCACGCTTTGAGCGGCCATCAAGTGTCCTGCCATATGATTGACAGGAATCAAAGGAAGGCCGTGCGCCCAGGCAAAGGCCTTAGCTGCAGCCAAGCCGACTAAAAGAGCCCCAACCAGGCCTGGACCGTAGGTGACAGCCACAGCTGTGACATCGGCTTCAGTGATGCCAGCTTCTTCCAGGGCTTCTTCAATACAAGCGGTGATGACTTCCACATGGTGACGAGAGGCTACCTCAGGCACCACCCCTCCAAAACGCTTGTGACTTTCGATTTGACTGGCAATGACATTGGACAAGAGTTGGTCGTCATTTTTCAAGACAGCCACACTGGTCTCATCGCAAGATGTCTCAAAAGCCAAAATATATCTATCTTTCATTCGGGTTCCTCTTCATGATCACAGCATCCTCTATGGGATCGTGATAGTAGTTTTTCCTCCGTGCAATTTCTTCAAAATGCATTTTTTTGTATAGGCCTTGGGCCGGTTGATTGGACACACGCACTTCTAAGAAAATTTCTTTTTGGTCCGGCAACTGCGCGAGTAACTGCTGAGCTAGGCCTTGGCCTTGAAAGGCGCGCTTGACCGCAATCTGTAGGACCTCTGCTTCATAGAGAGTCTCTTGAATGGCGACAAATCCAAGGACTTGCCCCTCATCCACAGCTAGGAAATAGAAGATCGATTCCTGCTCTAAATCAGCTTGGATCTGCTCCAACTTCCAGGGACTAGCTTCATAGACATCTTCCATGACAGCGAGAATAGCGGCCGCATCCCGGCTGCTCCCTTTCCTGATTGTTCCTTTCATCATAGGCGCTTGATGTAAGAGGTCGTTGTTTCCGTGTGGTCTTTGAGCCAATTTTCCTCTGCTTCGACCCGTTTCAGATAATGAGGGACAAAATCATGGAGGCTAGCAGGCGCTTGTTTGAGACCGAGACGTCCGATTTTCACTGCATCTGGCAAGGTTTCATAGTAAGTAGCCCTTGGCAGGCTAGAGGCAATCTGTTCCTTAAAGGCAGTGACTTCTCCGACAAAGGTGACCTGCTCACTTGTCGCTGCACGCTCTAGGACTTCCTCAAATGGAAAATGTCCTTCTGGTGCGACCAGTTGATCATCTTGGTAAAAACCTGCATAAACGTTGTTCCGACGGGCATCCATGACAGGAACTACCAAACCTTCTAGATCATCTGGCACTAAGGCTAAGAGGCTCGAAACCCCGACCAATTCAATCCCTAAGGTATGAGCCAAGGTCTTTGCGGTTGCGACTGCAATGCGCAACCCAGTGTAGCTCCCAGGACCTTCTGCCACCACGATGCGGTCCAAGTCCTTGGGTGTCAAGTCGATTTGTTGCATCAAAAAATCGATGACCGGCATCAAGGTGATACTATGATTTTTTTTAATAGTTAATGTTGTTTCTGCAAGTAGAGCCTCATCTTCTAAAATCGCTACAGAAAGAGCCTTACTCGAGGTATCAAATGCTAATAATTTCATTTCCTACTCCTCTTGAACTGGATTATATTATACTACAAATTCCCTTCAAATCCCAGCGAAACTCTCCTCTAGAACGCAGGATTTTCCTATCCAAAACCGCTTAAAAGCTTCTCTATTATAGGTCTTTGCCTTTCTGACTTTTCCAGTCTATCTTTTACTTACAGGCGAATTTATGATATAATAATAATTAATTGTATCGAATCAGGTCCACTAGTTGCGAGTAGGAAACTCTAGTGATTGCACTCCTTCGCAGCTAACAAATAGACCGAAATAATGAAAGGAAAATTACTTCATGATTTACAAAGTTTTTTATCAGGAAACAAAAGACCGGAACCCTCGTCGTGAAACCACGCATGCACTTTATCTCGATATTGATGCACCAAATGAACGCGAAGGACGTATCCAAGCACGTCAATTGGTTGAAGCAAACACAGATTTCAACATTGAATTTATCACACCACTTTCTGAGCAACACCTTGCTTACGAGAAAGAGTCAGGTGCTTTTGAACTAACGGAGTACTAATCCATGGCTTATACCTTAAAACCTGAAGAAGTTGGTGTATTTGCCATTGGTGGACTTGGAGAAATCGGGAAAAATACCTACGGGATCGAGTACCAAGATGAAATCATCATTGTCGATGCCGGGATCAAATTTCCAGAAGATGACCTCCTTGGGATCGACTATGTAATCCCGGATTACTCTTATATCGTTGACAATATCGATCGCGTCAAAGCGGTTCTCATTACCCACGGACACGAAGACCACATCGGTGGGATTCCCTTCCTTTTGAAGCAAGCCAATGTCCCTATCTACGCTGGACCTTTGGCGCTTGCCTTGATCCGTGGAAAATTAGAAGAGCACGGCCTTCTTCGTGATGCCAAACTCTACGAAATCAACCAAAACACTGAGCTTCAATTTAAAAATCTTAAAGCAACCTTCTTCCGTACGACTCACTCGATTCCAGAACCTTTGGGGATTGTGATTCACACCCCTCAAGGAAAGATTGTCTGTACCGGAGACTTCAAATTCGACTTCACACCTGTTGGAGAACCGGCTGACCTCCATCGTATGGCGGCCCTTGGGGAAGAAGGCGTTCTCTGCCTGCTCTCAGACTCAACCAACGCAGAAGTCCCAACCTTTACCAACTCTGAAAAAGTGGTTGGCCAATCCATCATGAAAATCATCGAAGGCATCCATGGGCGCATCATCTTTGCTTCCTTTGCCTCGAATATCTTCCGTCTCCAACAGGCAGCTGAGGCCGCTGTCAAGACAGGCCGCAAGATCGTCGTCTTTGGACGCTCCATGGAAAAAGCCATCGTCAATGGAATCGAGCTTGGCTACATCAAGGTCCCTGCTGGAACCATTATTGAGCCAAATGAGATCAAAGACTATGCGGCCAATGAAATCCTGATCATGTGTACAGGGAGCCAAGGAGAGCCAATGGCAGCCCTCTCTCGGATTGCCAACGGAACCCACCGCCAAGTGCAACTCCAACCAGGAGATACCGTTATCTTCTCTTCTAGCCCGATTCCTGGAAATACAACCAGTGTGAACAAATTGATCAATACGATTTCTGAAGCGGGTGTCGATGTCATTCACGGGAAGATCAACAACATCCATACCTCTGGACACGGGGGGCAACAAGAACAAAAACTCATGCTCCGCTTGATCAAACCAAAATATTTCATGCCTGTCCATGGTGAATACCGGATGCAGAAGATCCACGCAGGACTTGCGCGTGATTGCGGAGTAGAAAAAGACAATATCTTCATCATGAGTAATGGTGATGTCCTCGCCCTTTCAGCCAACTCTGCTCGTATTGCAGGAAGCTTCAATGCCCAGGACATCTATGTCGATGGAAATCGCATCGGGGAAATCGGAGCTGCTGTTCTCCGTGACCGGAGAGACCTTTCTGAAGACGGTGTCGTACTTGCTGTTGCGACTGTTGACTTCAAATCGAAGATGATTCTGGCAGGACCAGATATCTTGAGCCGTGGTTTCATCTACATGCGTGAATCAGGAGATCTGATCCGTGAAAGCCAACGCATCCTCTTCAATGCCATTCGTATCGCCTTGAAGAACAAAGATGCCAATATCCAAACCGTTAATGGTGCGATTGTCAATGCTCTTCGTCCATTCCTGTACGAAAGCACGGAACGTGAACCCATCATTATTCCAATGATTCTCACACCAGATGACGAAAATTAAAAAAACAACCAGTTGAGACCACTGTTTCAACTGGTTTTATTGTTGCATTTTGAAGAGCAAAGAAGAGCTTGGAATATTTCCCAAGCTCTTTACTCTTGTTTCTTAATAAAGATCTAGATAGTTGTCTACTTCCCATTGTGATACGAAGGTAGCGTAGCTTGCCCATTCAATTCGTTTGGCTTCAAGGAAGCTGGTGTAGATGTGCTCACCCAAGGCGGCTTTTACCACATCATCTTCAGTCAAGGCTTTCAAGGCATTGTGAAGGGTAGAAGGTAGATCTGTAATTCCAGCTGCTCTGCGTTCTTCCGGTGTCATTACATAGATATTTTCTTCGATTGGAGCAGGTGCTTCGATTTTGTTTTCAATACCATGTAGTCCAACTTCAAGCAAGACTGCCAAGGCTACATAAGGATTGGCCATTGGGTCTACTGAACGCAATTCCAAACGAGTTCCCATACCACGTGATGCTGGCACACGTACCAATGGGGAACGGTTGCGTCCTGCCCAAGCAATATAAACGGGTGCTTCATATCCAGGAACCAAACGTTTATAAGAATTGACAGTTGGATTTGTCACTGCTGTAAAGTTGTAGGCATGCTTGATCAAACCACCCAAGAAGTGATAAGCAGTTTCTGACAATTGCATTCCACGTGGATCTTCTGGATCAAAGAAGGCATTGTTGCCATCTTGGTCAAAGAGAGACATATTACAGTGCATACCTGATCCGGCAATTCCAAATTTTGGTTTGGCCATAAAGGTTGCATACAAACCGTGTTTACGAGCAATGGTTTTCACAACGAGTTTAAAGATTTGGATCTTGTCACAAGCGCGGAGCACTTCGTCATACTTAAAGTCGATTTCATGCTGACCAACGGCTACTTCGTGGTGACTGGCTTCTACTTCAAAGCCCATCTTGGTCAAAACATTTACGATTTCACGACGAGTGTTATCTGCAAGGTCTGTTGGAGCCAAGTCAAAATAGCCACCTTTGTCGTTTACTTCAAGAGTTGGATCTCCATTTTCGTCCAACTTGAAGAGGAAGAATTCTGGTTCTGGACCAAGGTTAAAGGATTTGAATCCAAGCTCTTCCATATGACGAAGGGCACGTTTCAAGTTGCCACGTGGGTCTCCTGCAAATGGTTCTCCTTCTGTCGTATAGACATCACAGATCAAGCCAGCTACGCTACCATTTTCATCTCCCCAAGGGAAGACTGTCCATGTATCCAAATCTGGGTAAAGATACATATCTGATTCGTTGATACGGACAAATCCTTCGATAGAAGAACCATCAAACATGGCTTTGTTTGAAAGAACCTTATCCAGTTGCTCATCGGTAGCTGGAATTTCGACGTTCTTCATAGTTCCCAAAATATCAGAGAACATCAAGCGAATAAAAGTAACATTTTTTTCTTTTACTTCACGGCGAATATCTGCAGCAGTAATTGACATTTTTGTCTCCTTAAAATAGATTACAAACTTATGAAATGATCAACGAAATTGACCATATGGCGATGGGGAAGATGTGAAGCGACTTTGCTGAAGAATGTCACGATGAAGAGCCTTACGAATGGCTTCTTGGCTGACCACCTTGGTTTGCTCTTGCTCTTTTTCCGCATATCTCTTCTTGATATCCGCAATATTCAAACCATCTGAAATATAATCTTTGATCTCAAGCAGACGGTCCATATTGTCCAATGAATACATGCGGCGATTGCCTTCTGTTCGATCAGGAGAAATTAACCCTTGATCTTCATAATAACGAATCTGACGAGCTGTCAAGTCGGTCAACTTCATAACACTTCCGATCGGGAAGACAGCCAGTGAGCGTCGTAATTCCTTTTCCTTCATACCATTCCTCTTTCTATTCTATTATATCGAAAAAAAAATCTATGTCAAGATTAAATGT
>CABKMC010000052.1 GCA_902373455.1 uncultured Streptococcus sp. | reverse complement strand
ATATGCGCAAGCACGCATTATCAGCCCTTGTAGCAATGCTTGCTGGTTTGGTGTTTAGGATTTCTGCGACGGAATGGCTCTTTTTATTGCTCAGCATCACTTTGGTGATTGCTTTTGAAATTATGAATTCAGCTATTGAAAATGTGGTGGATTTAGCTAGTAACTACCATTTCTCCATGTTGGCAAAAAATGCCAAAGACATGGCGGCTGGAGCAGTCCTCGTTGTATCAGGCTTTGCCTTGGTGACAGGATTGATCATTTTTGTGCCCAAATTCTGGGCCTTGGTATTTGGATAAGAGGGAGTATGCCCTCGTGAAAGGATGTTATGACATTTAAATCAGGCTTTGTAGCCATTTTAGGACGTCCCAATGTTGGGAAGTCAACGTTTTTGAACCACGTTATGGGTCAAAAGATTGCCATCATGAGTGACAAGGCGCAAACAACGCGCAACAAGATTATGGGGATTTATACGACCGATAAGGAACAGATCGTCTTTATCGATACCCCAGGGATTCACAAACCCAAGACCGCGCTTGGAGACTTCATGGTAGAGTCAGCCTACAGTACCCTTCGGGAAGTCGATACCGTACTCTTCATGGTGCCAGCAGATGAAGCGCGGGGCAAGGGTGATGATATGATCATCGAACGCCTTAAAGCAGCTAAAGTGCCCGTCATCCTCGTGGTCAACAAGATCGATAAGGTGCACCCTGACCAACTTTTGGCGCAAATCGATGATTTCCGTAGTCAGATGGACTTCAAGGAAATTGTGCCGATTTCAGCCCTTCAAGGAAACAATGTTTCGCGTTTGATTGATATTTTGAGCGAAAACTTAGAAGAAGGTTTCCAATATTTCCCTGCTGATCAGATTACTGACCACCCAGAGCGTTTCTTGGTCTCTGAAATGATCCGTGAAAAGGTCTTGCACTTGACGCGTGAAGAAATTCCGCACTCTGTTGCAGTAGTAGTGGATTCCATGAAGCGGGATGAAGAAACAGATAAGGTTCATATCCGTGCGACCATCATGGTGGAACGTGATAGCCAAAAAGGGATTGTCATCGGAAAAGGTGGCGCCATGCTCAAGAAGATCGGAACCCTTGCGCGTAAGGATATCGAGCTCATGCTAGGGGACAAGGTCTTCCTAGAAACCTGGGTCAAGGTCAAGAAAAATTGGCGGGATAAGAAATTGGATCTTGCCGATTTCGGATACAACGAAAAAGAATACTAAGAAGAGGTGGGCAGAAGCCTGCTTCTTGTTTTTGAAAGGAGTTCTATGCCTGAATTACCAGAAGTTGAAACCGTCCGACGCGGTCTTGAGAAATTAATTCTTGGGAAGACCATCCAATCAGTGGAAGTAAAGTATCCCAAGATGATTCAGACGGATCTGGATGCTTTTCGTCAAGATCTCCCAGGTCAAGAAATTCGATCCATGGGGCGCCGCGGGAAATACCTCTTGTTTTATCTGACGGATTTGGTTTTGATCTCGCATTTGCGGATGGAAGGCAAGTATTTCTTTTATCCAGACGAAGTCCCTCTTCGCAAGCACGCCCATGTCTTCTTTCATTTTACTGATGGCAGCACTCTGGTCTATGAAGATGTCCGTAAGTTTGGGACCATGGAAGTCTTAATACCTGAGCTTGTAGACAGCTATTTTTTGGCGAAAAAAATTGGTCCAGAGCCAACAGAAGCGGATTTTAAAGAACCAGCCTTCCAAGCAGCTCTTAAAAAATCAAAGAAACCCATTAAATCAGCTCTTTTAGACCAAAAATTAGTGGCTGGTCTGGGCAATATCTATGTAGATGAGGTCCTTTATCGAGCCAAGGTTCATCCAGCTCGTTTGGGTCAAAGCTTGACTGCTAGAGAAGCCAAAGCTATCCGAAAGGAAACAATCGCCGTATTAGCTCAGGCTGTCGAAAAAGGTGGCTCCACTATTCGCTCTTACAGCAATGCTTTTGGAGAGGATGGCACTATGCAGGAAGAGCATCAAGTCTATGGGAAAACAGGTCAGCCTTGTTTGCGATGTGGGACACCGATTGAGAAAATCCAGCTGGGGGGACGCGGAACCCATTTTTGCCCCCACTGTCAAAAGGAGAACTAGATGGCGAGAATCATCGGATTAACAGGAGGGATTGCTTCAGGAAAGTCCACTGTCACCTCCTATTTAAAAGAAAAAGGTTATCCTGTCATTGATGCTGATCGAGTGGTCCATGACTTGCAAGTTCCAGGAGGGGCCCTCTACCGTGTCTTAGTGGATCATTTTGGTAGGGAGATTCTCGACGCAAGTGGAGAGTTAGATCGCGTCGCTCTAGGTCAACGGATTTTTTCAAATCCTAGTGAACGAGACTGGTCCAATCGCGTCCAAGGCCAGCTCATTCGTGAGGCTTTGGTAGATGCAAGAGACAGACAAGCTGCTCAATCCGGTCTCTTTTTTATGGATATTCCCCTCTTGATCGAGCAGCACTATGAAGGGTGGTTTGAGGCTGTATGGTTGGTAGCTGTCTCAAAAGAAACCCAGCTCAAGCGCCTGATGGAACGCAACCACTTATCAGAACTGCAGGCTAAAGAGCGCATCGTTGCTCAAATGCCGCTAGATGAAAAAAGAGCCCATGCAGATCTGGTCTTAGACAATAATGGCGATCTAACTGCTCTCTATGCCCAATTAGATGCAGCCCTAAAACAATTAGAAAGAAGATGATTTTATCACAAGAGAAATCAATTGGCGTAAAAATCTATATATTGCCTGGATCGGGTGCTTTTTCATCGGAGCTAGCCTTTCGTTAGTTGTGCCGTTTATGGCCCTATTTGTAGAAGAGTTGGGCGTTACGGGCAAGGCTGTTCCTTTTTATGCAGGGATTGCCGTCGCGAGTTCTTCTGTAACCTCTGCGATCATGTCTCCTATCTGGGGGAGCCTGGCCGACCGCTATGGTCGAAAACCCATGATGCTCAGGGCTTCTATTGCTATGACCCTGACCATGGGAGGGATCGCCTTTGTGCCATCCGTCTTTTGGCTCTTGGTTTTGCGCTTTCTCAACGGTGTCTTTTCAGGCTTTGTCCCTAATAGTACAGCCCTGATTGCCAGTCAAGTATCAAAGGACCAATCGGGATATGCCCTGGGGACTTTGTCGACCGGTGTCGTAGCTGGAACCTTGATGGGGCCTTTGATTGGGGGACTCATTGCTGAAAATCTGGGAATGCGCAATGTCTTTCTTTTGGTTGGCTTTTTCTTATTTCTAGTGTCCCTTTTAACCTTTTGGGGCATCGAGGAAGACTATGAGCCCATTCCAAAAGAAGAACAAAAATCCAGTTGGCAGTTGCTCATTTCCATTCAGCAAAAGGATATTCTCTTAGGCCTCTTTTTGACCAGTATGACCATTCAAATGATCGCCCAATCTATTTCTCCAATCCTGCCTCTTTATGTGCGAGCTTTAGGGCAAAGAGATAACTTGATTTTTGTATCGGGGATGATTGTTTCGGCTATGGGAGTCTCTAGTATGCTCTTTTCAGGTTGGATGGGAAAACTCGGAGACCGAATCGGGAATCACCGGCTTTTATTAATCGCCCTTCTCTATAGTGGTTGCCTTTATATTCTCTGTGCCCAAGCGCAAACGCCTCTGCAATTAGGAATCTTACGCTTCCTTTTTGGGATTGGGACTGGTGCCCTTTTACCAGGAGTTTCTGCTTTGTTAAATCGCTTAACCCCTCCTGAAGGGATCTCTCGGATCTTTAGCTACAACCAGCTCTTTTACTACTTAGGTGGGGTGTTAGGGCCTATGATGGGATCGAGTATTTTCATGCATTTTGGCTATCATTGGGTTTTTTACGGCACAGCCCTCTTGGCCTTTACCGATTTGATTTTCCTCTTATTCTTATTTAGAAAGTATTTGAAAGTGAGAGACGTACGTGCGAATTAAAGTTCAATTGACCTGCACAAGCTGTGGGAGTCAGAATTATTTGACCAGTAAAAATACCAAAACCCATCCTGAAAAGATCGAGGTCTTGAAGTATTGTCCCAAGGAAAGAAAAGTAACCTTACATATTGAATCAAAATGATTATCATGGTATAATAGTGAGGATTTTAAGGAGTTTTGAATATGAGCGGAGCATTAACAACTATTTTACTAGTATTATCAGTATTGATTATTATCGCAATTTTTATGCAACCAACAAAAAACCAATCGAGCAACGTCTTTGACGCAAGCTCAAATGACTTGTTTGAACGTTCAAAAGCGCGCGGGTTTGAAGCCGTGATGCAGCGTTTAACAGCTATTATGATCTTCTTTTGGTTATTGATCGCGATGATCTTAATGGTACTTTCTAGTAGATAAGATAGGCTCAGACAATGTCTTTGCCTATTTTTATTTTGCAAAACGATGATTATAAAATTAGATAGAAAAAAGGAGGCTGGATAACCAGCAAAAAATTAATGAAAACAGATATAAAAGAATATTTACAAGAGCATGACAAAGCCCAGATCAATGATCTGGCAGCAGCTCTAGGAAAAGAAGGATCTAAGGATTTTCGTGACTTGGTCAAAACCATCTCTCTGATGGAACGCCGTCATGAGTTGAAATTCGAGGATGATGGCTCTCTTCGTTTGGCTCAAAAGAAGGCCCCAGCCATTACCCTCAAGGGGATCTTTCATGCCCATAAAAATGGCTTTGGCTTTGTCAGTTTAGAAGGCGAAGAAGAGGACCTCTTTGTTGGTCGAAATGATGTCAACCACGCCATCGATGGGGATACTGTTGAGATCGTCATTACCAAGGTAGCAGACCGAAACAAGGGAACGGCAGCAGAAGCTAAGATTATTGATGTCTTGGATCATAGCGTCAAAACGGTTGTTGGACAAATTGTTCTGGATGAGGAAAAGCCCAAATATGCCGGCTACATTCGTTCGAAAAATCAAAAAATCAGCCAGCTGATCTATGTGAAGAAGCCAGCCATCCAATTGGAAGGTACCGAAATCCTCAAGGTCGAAATTGATCAATACCCGAGCCGCAAGCACAATTATTTTGTGGCAACTGTGCGGGATGTGGTCGGTCATGTAACAGATCCTGGAATTGATGTATTGGAAGTGCTAGAATCTATGGATATCGTCTCAGAATTTCCAGAAGAAGTGCTGAAAGAGGCTGAGCAGGTTCCAGATGCACCGTCTGCAAAGGATTTAGAGGGACGGTTGGATCTGCGAGAGGAGATTACCTTTACGATCGACGGAGCGGATGCCAAAGATTTGGATGATGCGGTCCATATCAAGCCGCTCAAGAATGGCAATTTTGAGCTGGGGGTTCACATCGCAGATGTCTCTTATTACGTTACAGAAGGCTCAGCTCTTGATAAGGAAGCTCTAAATCGTGCAACCTCTGTCTATGTGACCGACCGAGTAGTACCCATGCTTCCAGAACGCTTGTCCAATGGGATCTGTTCTTTAAATCCGAATGTAGACCGCCTGACCCAGTCTGCCATCATGGAGATTGATCCCCATGGAAAGGTCGTCAAGCACACCATTACCCAAACCGTCATCAATACAACCTTCCGAATGACCTATAGTGACGTCAATGATATCTTAGCAGGCGACGAAGAAAAGGCTCAAACCTTTAAGAAAATTGTTCCAAGTATTCATCAAATGGCCACCCTGCATGGTATTCTAGAAAGTATGCGGATTCGCCGAGGAGCCCTCAATTTTGATACCAATGAGGCTAAAATCCTAGTCAATAAAGAAGGAAAACCGGTCGACATTGTCCTCCGTCAAAGAGGGATTGCCGAGCGGATGATTGAGTCCTTTATGTTGATTGCCAATGAAACGGTAGCGGAACACTTTACGCGACTGAAATTGCCGTTTATCTACCGGATCCACGAAGATCCAAATGCAGAAAAAGTACAGAAGTTTATCGATTATGCTTCTAGCTTTGGGATCCAGATCTACGGAACGGCTAGTGAGATGAGCCAAGAAGCTCTGCAAGAAATCATGCGCAAGGTCGAAGGAGAACCCTATGCAGATGTTCTCTCGATGATGTTGTTGCGCTCAATGCAACAGGCCCGTTATTCAGAGCACAACCATGGCCACTATGGGCTTGCTGCGGAGTATTATACTCACTTTACCAGCCCCATTCGCCGGTATCCGGACCTGATGGTTCATCGAATGGTGCGCGAATACGGTAAATCCCAAGAAGTGGCAGAACACTTTGAACAAGTCCTTCCAGACATTGCTAGCCAATCCTCTAGTCGAGAGCGCCGGGCTATTGACGCCGAGCGCGAAGTAGAGGCTATGAAAAAGGCCGAATACATGGAAGACTATGTTGGGGAAGAGTACGATGCTGTGGTTTCCAGTGTGGTGAAATTTGGCCTCTTTGTGGAGTTGCCAAATACGGTGGAAGGGTTGATCCATATTACTAATCTTCCTGAATACTACCATTTTAACGAACGGGATCTTACCCTTCGCGGGGAGAAATCGGGAGTGACTTTCCGTGTTGGTCAGCAAATCCGGATCAAGGTCGAAAGAGCTGACAAGATGACCGGAGAGATTGATTTCTCTTATATTCCAAGTGAATGGGATATCGTCGAAAGAGGCCTCAAGGCTAAAGGACGTGACCGAGATAGCAATCGCAGGGATCGCAGACGCAAGGACAAAAAAGTTTCTAAGGGATCAACCGTTAGAAGAGATGACAAAAGGAAAGATTCTTCCTCTAAATCCAAAAAGAAAAAAGGGAAGAAACCATTTTACAAGGAAGTAGCAAAGAAAGGAGCCAAACATGGCAAAGGGCGAAGGAAAGGTAGTCGCACAAAATAAAAAGGCGAGACATGACTACACCATCGTGGATACAATAGAAGCAGGGATGGTGCTGACAGGTACAGAGATCAAAAGTGTCCGTGCAGCACGCATTAACTTGAAAGATGGTTTTGCACAAGTTAAAAATGGAGAAGTTTGGCTCAGCAACGTCCATATTGCCCCTTATGAGGAAGGCAATATCTGGAACCAAGATCCAGACCGTCGTCGCAAGCTTCTTCTTCATAAAAAGCAAATCCAAAAGCTGGACCAAGAAACCAAAGGAACAGGAATGACCCTAGTGCCTTTAAAGGTCTATCTCAAGGATGGCTATGCCAAATTGCTTTTGGGACTCGCTAAAGGGAAACATGATTATGACAAGCGTGAATCTATCAAACGTCGGGAACAAAATCGGGATATCGCACGGGTTATGAAACAATACAATACGCGTTAAAGAAAAAGGCAGTTCTGAAACAAGTTTCAGAACTGCCTTTTTTCTCGGAAATGGGGCCTCTTTTTCTAACTTGTAAAACGGGGCTTTTTCCTGTATGATAAGGGTATTGAAAGAATAAGGAGAAGCCACATGACACAAAAATTGATCGCTTACAAGCGCATGCCTATCTGGACTAAGGATACCATGCCAGAAGCTCTTCAAAGAAAGCACAATACCAAGGTAGGAACCTGGGGGAAGATTACGGTTCTAAAAGGTCAGTTACGATTTATTGAATTGACAGCAGAGGGAGAAGAAATCGCGAGCCACCTTTTTGAAGCAGGAGCAGAGAACCCCATGGCCGAGCCCCAGGCCTGGCACCGAGTCGAAGCGGCGACTGATGATGTGGAGTGGTACTTAGAATTTTACTGTGAGCCAAAAGACTATTTTCCTAAAAAGTACAATACCAATCCTGTCCATTCAGAGGTGCTAGAAGCAGTGGGAATTGTCCCAGCTGGAAAGGCGCTGGATCTAGGATGTGGGCAAGGACGCAATGCTCTTTTTTTGGCCCAACATGGCTTTGATGTGACAGCAGTAGATCAAAATGAATTGGCTCTTGAGATCTTACAAAGTATTGTCGCTGAGGAAGATATGGACATGCCAGTAGGACTTTATGATATCAATGCTGCTGCACTCACCCAAAACTATGATTTCATCGTGTCAACTGTGGTCCTTATGTTTTTAGAGGCAGAGCGGATCCCAGCGATCATTCGCAATATGCAAGAGCATACCAACCCAGGTGGCTACAATCTCATTGTCTGTGCCATGGATACAGAAGATTATCCTTGTCAGATGCCCTTCTCATTTACCTTTAAAGAAGGAGAATTGGCGGAATATTACAAGGATTGGGAATTGGTCAAATACAATGAAAATCCTGGCCACCTCCATCGTCGAGATGAGAATGGAAATCGAATTCAACTTCGATTTGCAACCATGTTGGCAAAGAAAAAATAAAGAAAAAGCAGGATGTTAAGATCCTGCCTTCAGATTGAAGACAAAGTCATATAAAAAACTTTCCTTAGGTGAGTACGGACGTCAGCGAACTTCTTCGAAGTTCCAAGACTTAGTTTTGAGTCTAGGGTCTCAAAACTCCCGAGTGCCTGAAACCTTATTGTTTCAGGCACTTTTCTCACAGCGGAAAGT
>CABKMC010000051.1 GCA_902373455.1 uncultured Streptococcus sp. | reverse complement strand
CTTGCCGGGGGGCAAGGAACACGTCTTGGAAAATTAACCAAAAACATCGCAAAACCTGCGGTTCAATTTGGTGGGCGCTATCGGATTATCGATTTTGCGCTATCAAACTGTGCCAACTCAGGGATTCACAATGTTGGTGTGATCACACAGTACCAACCACTGGCCCTCAATAGTCATATCGGAAATGGTTCAAGCTGGGGCTTGGATGGAATCAACACAGGTGTTTCTATTTTGCAACCTTATTCAGCTAGTGAAGGAAATCGGTGGTTCGAAGGAACTAGTCATGCGATTCTCCAAAACATCGACTATATCGACAGCATCAATCCGGAATATGTCTTGATTCTATCTGGGGATCATATCTACAAGATGGATTACGATGACATGCTTCAAGCACACAAGGATAATAACGCAAGCTTGACTGTTGCAGTCCTAGATGTACCTTTGAAGGAAGCAAGCCGTTTTGGAATCATGAATACAGATGCCAATAATCGGATTGTCGAATTTGAAGAAAAACCAGCTGAACCAAAATCAACTAAGGCTTCAATGGGGATTTACATCTTTGACTGGGCTCGTCTGCGCAATATGTTGGTTGCTGCTGAAAAGAGTGATATCGATATGTCAGACTTCGGTAAAAATGTCATTCCAACTTATCTAGAATCAGGCGAAAGTGTTTATGCTTATGAATTCAATGGTTATTGGAAAGACGTTGGTACGATTGAGTCTCTTTGGGAAGCCAATATGGAATATATCGATCCAAATAATGCCTTGGATAGTCGCGATCGTCACTGGAAAATCTATTCACGCAACCTCATTTCTCCACCGAACTTCTTTGGGGAACATGGCCACGTCGAAGATTCTCTTGTCGTCGACGGTTGTTCGGTAGACGGTACAGTCAAACACTCCATCTTATCAACAGAAGCTCAAGTTCGTGAAGGAGCAGTTGTCGAAGATGCTGTCGTGATGAGCAATGCCATTATCGGTAAAGGAGCTGTCGTGAAACGCGCGATTATCGGGGAAGGTGCAGTCATTGCAGAAGGTGTCGTGATTGATGGAACAGAGGAAGTACAAGTTGTCGGTTACAATGAAAAAGTGGGGGTAGCAACAGATGAAGATTGATAAATATTCAGCCATTTTAGGAAATACAGTTGGGTATCATGATATGTCCACTTTGACTAGCCATCGTCCGGTAGCATCCCTACCGTTTGATGGGAAATACCGCTTGATTGACTTTCCATTGTCTAGTCTTGCAAATGCTGGTATTCGTAGTGTTTTTGGGATTTTCCAACAAGAAAATATTAGTTCGGTCTTTGACCATATTCGTTCAGGTCGTGAGTGGGGCTTGTCTACTTTATTGAGCCACTATTACCTCGGAATCTATAATACTCCAGTTGAAAATACAACGGTAGGGCCAGAATACTACCAACAATTATTGACCTATTTGAAACGGTCTGGTTCCAACCAAACAGTTGCTTTAAACTGTGATGTTTTGATGAATATTGACCTCAATCAAGTTTTCCACTTGCATAATAGCGTTGACCGTCCGATTACAGTTGTTTACAAAAAGTTGCATCTTCAAAATATCTCTGAAGTCAATGCTGTCTTGAAAATTGATGAAACAGACCATGTTACAGAGCAAAGACTTTTTGATGGCAAGGATCCTGACGAAGTCTACAACATGTCAACAGATGTCTTTATTGTGGACACTCCTTGGTTGATTGAAAAAATTGAAGAAGAAGCCAAGAAAGAATACCCACAAAAATTGCGCTATATCTTGCGTGATTTGGCGGTGGAATACAATGCTTTTGCCTTTGAATATACAGGTTACTTAGCCAATATTCATTCAGTTGAATCATACTACCATGCAAACTTGGATATGTTGGAAAACCAAAAATTCATGAAGCTCTTTTCACCAAACCAAAAGGTGTATACGAAAGTGAAGAATGAAGAACCAACGTATTATTCCAAGACTTCACATATTAAAACGTCTCAATTTGCTTCGGGTAGTATTGTAGAAGGAACCGTTGAACGTTCCATTGTTTCACGTCGGGTACGCCTTTATGAAGGTTCAGAAGTACGCAGTAGCCTTCTCTTCCCTGGTGTTGTGATTCATGAAAATGCAATCGTCGAACATGCCATTCTGGATAAGGGTGTTGAAGTGGCTGCTGGTGTGACGATTCGTGGGACAGAAGAAGCACCTGTCGTGGTTAAAAAAGGAACGATTGTTACAGAGGATATTGTCTAATGAAACTATTATTTGTTGCAGCTGAAGGAGCACCGTTTTCTAAAACAGGTGGTTTGGGAGACGTTATTGGCGCTCTTCCTAAATCCTTAGCGAAAAGTGGTCATGATGTGCGCGTGATCCTCCCTTACTATGATATGGTAGAGGCTAAGTTTGGAGATCAAATCGAAGATGTCTTGCATTTTGAGACCAAGGTTGGCTGGAGAAGTCAATATGTTGGTGTGAAACGCATTGTGCGCGATGGAGTCACCTTTTACTTTATTGATAACCAACATTATTTCTTTAGAGGTCATGTGTATGGTGACTTCGATGATGGCGAACGCTTTGCCTTCTTCCAGCTCGCGGCCTTAGAAACGATGGAACGAGTTGACTTCATTCCAGATGTTCTTCATGCCCATGATTACCATACGGCGATGATTCCTTTCTTGCTGAAGGAAAAATACCGTTGGATTCAAGCTTATCATGGAATTAAGACAGTATTGACCATCCATAATTTGGAATTCCAAGGTCAGTTCGACCCAGGAATGTTGTGGGATCTTTTCGGAGTTGGATTTGAACGCTATGCAGATGGAACACTTCGATGGAATGATTGCCTGAACTGGATGAAAGCCGGCATTCTATATGCTGACCGTGTGACAACTGTTTCTCCTAGCTATGCGCATGAGATTATGACTGCTGAATATGGTTGTGGCTTGGATCAGATCCTTCGGATGGAGTCTGGCAAGGTGACCGGAATTGTTAACGGGATTGATGCAGATCTGTATAATCCTGAAACGGATCCACTCTTGACGTATCACTTCAGTCTCTCAGATCTTTCAGGTAAAGCAGCTAGTAAACGAGCTCTTCAAGAACGTGTCGGTCTACCTGTTCGCGATGATGTTCCTTTGTTTGGGATCGTCTCTCGTTTGACACGTCAAAAAGGCTTTGACGTGGTGGTAGAAGAGTTGCATCAACTCTTGCAAAAGGATATTCAGATTGTCTTGCTCGGTACAGGAGATCCTGGATTTGAAAATGCCTTTGCTTGGTTTGGTCAAGCCTACCCAGATAAACTTTCAGCGAATATCACATTTGATGTCCAATTGGCCCAAGAAATCTATGCAGCGTCGGATGTCTTCTTGATGCCAAGCCGTTTTGAACCGTGTGGTCTTTCTCAAATGATGGCCATGCGTTATGGAACCCTTCCTCTGGTGCATGAAGTCGGCGGACTTCGAGATACGGTCCAACCGTATAATGCTGTTGATGGAAGTGGAACAGGCTTTAGTTTCAATAATTTGTCTGGCTATTGGTTTAACTGGGCAGTTGATGAAGCCTTGGCTGTCTACTACAATGACAAACAGGCTTGGTATGGTCTGCAAGAGCAAGCTATGACGCGTGACTTCTCATGGGATACGGCTAGTCAACGATACAATGATTTGTACCAATCCTTATAAATAGATCTATAATACAAACGCCTTTCGAGGCGTTTTTTGTGTTGCTTTCTTCCTATAAAGAAAACGGTTTATTTTTTTGAGTTTTAGAGCTTGCTAAAATAGAAGAAAAAAGATAAGATAGGTAAAGGTAAAAAATCCCGGGAAGGTTCTTATTTCTGGAAAGGATCCCATCCTCTCTAAAAATAATCAGGTCCCTGCTCGAGGGTTAAATATTACTATATAGGAATTTTAGGATGAAAAAAGCGAAACAAACGTTTGAAAAAATGACCAAATATTCGATTCGGAAATTAACTGTCGGTGTTGGTCCGGTGGCCATTGGAGCCTTTTTATTAGGAGGAAGCTTGTTAGGAGCTCGTCCTGTCCAAGCTGATCAGATGACCCTATCTGCTCATGTGCACTTAGGTTATGTGACAGAAGAAGAGCTGACTGCTGAAGAAAAGGCACAGGTGATTCATGCAATCCCTGAAGAATATCAAAATGAAGATACTTTCTATCTGGTCTATAAGAAGAAGGAAGCAACTCAGCCAGTTCTTCCTCAAACAGGGAGTCAGGAAGTCGCCCTTTTTGGGCTAAGTATAGCCACAGCTTCCTTTGCGGTCCTCTTACTCTCTAAAAAGCACCGGAAGAAGGTTATGGGCGTCCTTTTGATTGGAGCTATGGGGCAAAGTCTTCTACTTCCAGTTGAAGTCGTAGCCCTACAAAATCAAGTCTTGCGCTCTTATAATCAGGATCTTGCGATCGTATCGAGCAAAGATCTTGCAAACGGCGTAATTCAAATTGACGGCTATGACTATATTGGTTATCTGCGCTACCCGTCAGTCCAACAAACGAGCTTACAAGAGCCAAAGGCTATGCAGGAAACGAAACCTTCTGTAGAAGGAACGATCAAAACAAGCACAGGGATTCCACAAGTGGAAGCACAAGCGCGTGTGACCCCAGAAGTCGCTCCAGCCTTTCCTCAAGTTGAAAAACCAAGCCTGGAAGTCTCTACTGAGCCTGTGCCGTTTGAAACTGTCAAACAAGCTGATCCTACATTAGCTAAAGGGCAAACCAAGGTGCTGACAGCTGGCCAAAATGGAGAGCGGACCATATTGACGGAAGTCAGTGTGGTAGATGGACAAGAAGTTCGCAGAGTCGTTGAAAGCAAGGTCACTAAAGAACCGGTTTCACAAATTCTTGCGGTCGGGACAAAAGAAGATGCCCAACCAACCCCTCAACCCAGCCCTTCTCCAGTTGTAACAGCCAAGGGAACCCAGGAAGAAGGCCGTGTGGGTGAAGCTCCTATTCAACCGGAGAACCCAGCCTATACAGGCGTGGTGGAAGCCAAAGGGACACAAGAAGAAGGCCATGTCGGCGAAGCTCCTGTTCAACCGGAGAACCCAACCTATACAGGTGTGGTGGAAGCCAAAGGGACACAAGAAGAAGGCCATGTCGGCGAAGCCCCTATTCAACCGGAGAACCCAACCTATACTGGTGTGGTGGAAGCTAAGGGGACGCAGGAAGAAGGTCATGTCGGCGAAGCCCCTGTTCAACCGGAGAACCCAGCCTATACAGGTGTGGTGGAAGCCAAGGGAACACGGGAAGAAGGCCATGTCGGCGAAGCTCCTATTCAACCAGAGAACCCAACCTATCAAGTAACGGAAGGGACGGTAACAGAGACAGAAACGGTAATCCTTCCATATGAAACAGAGTATGTAACGGACGCCAATCGTTACACCGATGAAGAAAGCCTCCTTCAGAAAGGCGAGGCTGGTAGCCAGGAGATTCGTCGAGTTTATAAGACGGTCAATGGTGAGAAGATTGGCGAGCCTCTCAGTACGACCACTGAAACGGTAAAAGCTCCTGTGACAGAAAAAATTAGTCGTGGGACTAAGGCGATTGAAGACCAAACAGAGGATGTTTCGTATGAGGAAATTCCATTTAAGACGGTAACCGAACAAGATGCTACCTTGCTAAAAGGAACCGAAAGGGTTTCTCAAGCTGGTAAGAATGGGAAGAAGAAAATCACCAAGGTCTACAAGACCATCAAGGGGGTTAAAACGGCGGATGCTCCTACTGTTTCTGAGGAAGTAGTTGAACAAGCCCAAGATCAGATCATTCAACAAGGGACCAAAGAACTTGAAAAGCCTACCTTAACTTTGACCCAGGTTGATAAGGAAGAATTGAAGCGCAGTGCTAAAGCTACTTATCATTTGGATAAACCAGACGGTGTGACCATCAAGTCCATCCAGGCTGTATTGAAGAAGGGTGATCAAGTGGTGAAAACCCTGACCCTTTCAGAGACGGACTTGGCAGCTGCTTTAGCGGACTTGGACTACTACAAGGATTATACGCTCGCAACGACCATGGTGTATGACCGTGGAAATGGGGATGAAGAAGAAGTTCTCAAGGAAGAACCACTGAGAATTGATCTTAAAAAAGTTGAAATCAAAAACATCAAGGAAACCAGTCTGATTAGCGTGGATGACCAAGGCCTTGAGACCGATCGTAGCCTCTTGTCAGAAACACCATCAGATGTGAAGCCTTACTACTTAAAGGTCACTACCTATGATAATAAGGTTACAAAACTAGCCGTTGATAAAATTGAAGAAGTAACGGTAGATGGCGTGACCCTCTACAAAGTAACAGCCAAAGCTCCTGATCTCATTCAACGGACTGCGGACAACCAGTTCAGTGAGGTCTATGTCCACTATATTGCGAAACCCAAAGCACATGAAGGTGATATCTACTACAATTTCAACGAACTTGTAAAAGCTATGCAAGCCAATCCGACTGGTACCTTTAAACTGGGTAGCAATATGAATGCGGCTAATGTCCAGCCAGCAGGGAAATCCTATGTGACCAATGCCTTCAAGGGAATTTTGGAAAGTACGGATGGAAATACATTTGCCATCCATAACATTACAAGACCATTATTTGGGAACATCGAAGGTGGCTCGGTTAAGAATCTCTTGCTTGAAAATGTCAATATTGACCTACCTGGGACAGATCGAGTAGCACCAATCGCAGGTGTTATCAAAAACAATGCAACTGTTGAAAATGTTAAAGTAACAGGAAGTGTTGTCGGGAACAATGACGTAGCAGGGATCGTCAATAAAATTGATGGCAGTGGGAAAGTAAGTAATGTCGCCTTTATCGGGAAACTGCACGCTGCTGGGAACAAAGGTGGCTATCTAGCGGGTGTTGTTGGTGAGAACTGGAAAGGTGTCGTTGAAAAAGCTTACGTTGATGCTGAAATCACTGGGAACAAAGCCAAAGCTGCAGGTCTCGTTTATTCCTCTCAAAATGGTGGAAATAACCACACAGTAGGTAAAGAAGGGGTTCTCAGAAACTCCGTTGCTAAAGGTTCGATTGAACTCAAAGAAGCGGTTCAATCGGGTGGATTACTAGGGACCAACTGGGCCTTGGGGACTATTGAAGACAACATCACCATGATGAAAGTCAAAACGGGTGAGATGGTCTTTGGTCACTCAGATATTGACGCAGATGATTACTTCACCTATTCAAGAACCAAGCGCAATTACAGCGTGGAAGGCGTGAGTGAAGGGAAGAAATCCTTTAACAACTCCCGTAAAATCCCTAGCATCTCGCTGGCAGAAGCTGAGCAGAAAATCGAAGCAATGGGAATTACAGCTGATACATTCACCAGCAGCAAACCGATTGAAGACACGCTCAATCACCTTGTTAGCAAAGACGATCAATACAAGGCCATCACTGCTTACGATGCGACTCGTGAGCTGGCTTACCGTAATATTGCTAAATTGCAACCATTCTACAATAAAGAGTGGATTGTCGACCAAGGGAATAAATTGGCTGCGACGAGCCCTCTTTTGACCAAGGAAGTCTTGTCTGTGACCGCTATGAAGGGCAATGATTTTGTCACTGAACTAGCAGATGCTGATCACATCCTGATCCATTATGCCGATAAGACCAAAGATGTCTTTAGCATGACACCGAAAGATTCTAAAGTCAAACAAGTCAAAGAGTACAGTGTGGCGGAGCTCGGTGAAGTAGTCTACACGCCAAATATGGTGGACAAGGACCGTAGCGATCTCATCAGTGCCATCGTAGAGAAATTAAGTCCTGTAGAATTGCAATCAGATCCAATCTACACTCACTTAGGTCGAACAGGACCTAACAAAGTCAATGCCATTAAGAACCTTTACCTCGAAGAAAGTTTCCAAGAAGTCAAGGATAATCTGACTCACTTTGTCAAACAACTGGTTGAAAACCAAGACCATCAATTAAACACAGATGAGGCTGCTAAACGTGCCCTTATCAAGAAAGTTGATGACAACAATGCGGCCGTTCTTTTAGGGCTTTCTTACCTCAATCGCTATTACGGAGTGAAGTTCGATGATGTCAATCTTAAGCAGCTCATGTTGTTCAAGCCAGACTTCTATGGGAAGAATGTTGATGTCTTAGACCGTTTGATTGAAATTGGTTCAAAAGAAGACTACATCAAAGGAACTCGTACCCATGATGCCTTCCGAGAAGTCGTTGCGAAGTCTACTCTTTCTAGCAACCTAAATGACTTCCTGAAGTACAATATGGACCTCTTTACAACTGATACAGACTTGAATGATTGGTTCATCAAAGCAACCAAAGACAATGTCTATATTGTGGAGCCTGAGACGACCAATCCAGCTTTCGCATCTGCTAAGCATAGAGCCTATGAGGGCTTAAACAATGATATTCACGGTAAAATGATCTTGCCACTCTTGAATCTTAAAGATGCGCACATGTTCTTGATTTCAACATACA
>CABKMC010000050.1 GCA_902373455.1 uncultured Streptococcus sp. | reverse complement strand
GATAAGATGCAAGCCTCCGGCTTGCATCTTATCTTTCTTTCATAGTTTAGTGTCGTTTCGGACAAGATATCCTAATTGTAGACAACTACCATAGCCGGTCTTAGGATGCGGTCATGGAGTTTGTAGCCTTTTTGGAAGACTTGTGCGATAGTGTCTGCTGGATGTTCGTCATCAGCTGGGACTGTTTGAATAGCCATATGATAGTTATGGTCAAATTCTCCGTCCGCTGCGATTTCTTCAATCCCTTCTTCTTTCAGGGCGTGAATCAAGCTTTCTTGTACCATTTCCAAGCCCTTCTTCACATCATCTGTCAATCCTTCGACGGCAAGGGCACGTTCGAGGTTGTCCAGTGATGGTAAGATCGCTTTTGCCAAATCTTGGCTACGGTATTTTTGTAATTGTTGACGTTCTTCATTGGCACGGCGCTGAATGTTTTGCATCTCTGCATGAGCACGAAGGTATTTGTTTTCAAATTCCTCGGCACGCGCTTGTGCTTCTTCTAACTCAGAAGGTTGGTTGCTTTCCTCTACAACTTCTTCAGTTGTTTGGTCAACTTCTTCTTTCACGTCTTCTTTTTTGATATCTTCTGTCAAGGCATACACCCCTTTCATTTGGTCTTAATTTACTTCATAATGGTTGCTGTTGAGGTAACGGTAGTAATCCGTCAACTTCATGACCAATACCCGTCCGATGACATTGACCAAGCTAATCACACGCCTGTAATCCATCTCTACGGGACCGATCACATGCATGAGGGCCATCCCACGATAAGGAACCAGGAACTTGTGACTAATGACCGTCACATTTTTCAAGGCCTTCTCTTGAGACTCCGCAACCAGGATCTGGGTCATTTGATCTTCTGGCATTCCCCCTCGTAACTCCAAGGCTACGTGTTGGGGATTATCCAAAAACTGATAGGTCTGAAGATCGGCGTAGGTTAAGGATGAAACCTTTCCTTCTACAAAGACCAGTTCTTGAAACAGTTGCGAGAAGACGTAATCAAAGAGATCCAAGACATTGTCTGTCGTCTTGAAATAGCGCTGTACAATCTGTGGAATCTCTGTCCGCAAACGGTAGTGGATATCCAAGACTGTATTTCCAATGAAGCGTTCTTGAACCAGCTGATGGAAGATTTCCAAATCACTGGTTAAGAAATTCTTTGGAATGGCAAACTGGACGGTGACGGGCTTTGATTCATCCAAGGTCAACACCGCTAAGGCATCGTGATTGGATAATGGAACAATCTCAAAACCAGTCAAGCGCTGACGTGTCGGTTCAACATCCTGAATGACTGCGGTGTAGCCCGTCATTTGGGCTAGTAACTTAGCTGTAGCATCCAAGATATCGTCTAACTTAAAGGCTTCGAAATCAAAGGCTTTCACCACCTGGTAGACATCTTGCTCATCAATCAACTCTAGATCAAGCGAGTTCTGAACAAAATATTGAAAACCAGCTCGACTAGGCATGCGGCCACTCGAAGTGTGGGCCTTTTCAAGTAAGCCTTGTTTTTCGAGGGCAGCCATGTCGTTTCGAATGGTCGCACTACTGGATTGAATGACATCTTGTAGCGCTTTTGAACCGACTGGTTCGTGGGTCTTGGTAAAGATATCGACAACAAGATTGAGAATCTCATTTTGACGTTCTGTAACCATGACCTCACCTCTCTTTCATTTTTTAGCACTCTAAACACTCAAGTGCTAAACTATGATTCTATTATACACCCATCCAAAAGAAAGTCAAGAGAAAAATCCAAAAAATTAGCACTCTTTTTTCAAGAGTGCTAAAAATCATTCTTAAGACCTAGAGAAGTGAATCTCCTCTTATTTGCCAGCTTTTTTCAATAGCTGAATATATTCTTCCAATACTAGCTGATGCTTGGCCATATACTGAGCATTTTCTACGCCAACATAACGGAAATGCCAATTCTCAAAATTCACACCCGTGATGTTGCTCTTCCCATCTGGGTAGCGAAGGACAAAGCCATATTGCGGTGCGATGGCAGCCAGCTGCATGCCCAGCTCATCACTTTGACCAGCTTCAACACTCATATCAATCGCAAGCCCTGTCTGGTGTTCACTCGCACCAGGGACCTGTACCTGGGTCTGCACCTGCTTTTCAGCTTCTTCGTGCGAAAGGCCGCTAGCCTCTAGTTGCGCAACACGTTCATTATAGAGCTCTGTTTGCTCGGCCACACTTCGATAGCCTGATATCAAGGTTTCTTCTGGGGCAATTTTTCGAGCCGCTTCTAAAAATTGACGAGTTGGTTCTACAATCCGACTATCCACTTTGATAGCATCCACATCTGTCAATTGCGGGTTCAACTCTGGCTTCACATTGTCACGATTGACCAAGATCAACTGCCAGTCTTTTGTCGAAACGGCTGGTAAATCTGATTTTTCTTTCTTTTTCTTAGAAGAAGAAGGAGTCGTTACAGCTGTTTTTTTAGTCTTCCAAAACTGAAGCCCTGAAAACAAGCTCGGTTTTGCTAAATAAGCACCAATTCCTGATCCAAGGACCACAAGAAGAAAGAAACTCAATAGGTAAGGCCACCATTTCTTACGTTTTTTTCTTGCGCGTCTATACTTATTCGTCATGGCCACCCTCTAGAAGTTTTGCTCCAACCTTACGATAGGACATATCCCCAATCTTTTCAATACAAAAGGCACCATCCTCATAGGCCAAAACCGTCACGCTTCCGTTGTCCAAGACCAATTCTTCGACCGCTTTTGGATCAATGAGATAAATCAAGGTCGTAATGGTCATACCATGGCTAACCACAATAGCATTGCCACCGCCAGCTGCTTCTAGCTCTTTTGCGATGGCTTCAAAACCTTCTTTGATCCGACTACTCAAGGCTCCCCAGGATTCAGCCCAACCAGTGGTATCCACTTCGACGATTCCTTCTGCTAACTCCATTAGGCTCAACTGATGGAAATCATCGACCTTAAAGACACGAGGTAAGACCCCCATAAAGAGATCACCATCATAAGCACCGTCAAAACTACCAAAACACCACTCGCGGATCCGTTTGTCATAACGATAAGGGATTTTTCCTGTCAGACCAAGTTCTTGAAGAATAATTCCCATAGTTTGAATGGTGCGTCCAGAATCACTTGAAACAGCCTCCTCAAAAGAAAGACCTGCTTCCTTAAGGCCAAGCCCTAATTCTCTAATCCCCCGCTCTCCTGCTTCTGTCAGCGGAGTGTCTGACCAGCCCTGTGCTCGCCCAATGGTATTAAACATGGTTTTTCCATGACGAGCAATATATAATCTGGTTTTTGTCATTGTATTACCTCCGTATGTATCTCTTTCATTATATCATTTTTTGTAAAAAGAAAGTAGGAAAGCTCTTACAAGTTTTGAGAGAAAGAAAAGGCTATGACCAAAAGGTCAGCCTTTTACGACGGACTAGGATTCTTGCAAGCTTTCACCGACTTCACGGTAACTGCTATCTCCAAACACCTTAACCGTCAATGCGCCATCTTCATATTCTACAAGGGTAACACTACCATTTGAAAGAGGCAGATTGAGATTTGGTTTTCCTTCAATTAGGCAGACCAAGGTCTGAATGGTCCAACTATGGCTGACCACCAAAGCATTGCCTCCACCTTTTTCTTCTACTTCTTTGGCAATAGCTTCAAAACCTTCTAAGATTCGGCTTTTCAAAACTTCCCAAGGTTCAGCCCAATTCGCTGTGTCCACTTGGCAAATGCCATTGGCCAAGTCTTCCAAGGTCAAGGTCTTATAATCTTCTACATCCAGCACGCGCGGCACGACACCATGAAAGAGCTCCCCACCGTATGCCCCATCAAAGCTACCAAAACACCACTCGCGGATCCGTTTGTCAAAGCGATAAGGGATCTGATCTTTCAAGCCTAATTCATCGAGAATGATTCCCATGGTCTGAATGGCACGACCTGAATCACTGGAGTATGCTCGAGTAAACTCCAAACCAGACTCACGCAAGCCGATCCCTAGAGCCTCAATGCCTTTTTCTCCTTCTGCTGTCAAGGGTGTATCGGACCAGCCTTGAGCACGGCCAATGGTATTAAACATGGTTTTCCCATGACGAATCACAAATAATCTTGTTTTAGCCATCTTGTCTCCTTTTGCAAGAAAAAAGTCTGGAGTTTCATCATCACAGACTTTTCTATTTTCTACTATTATACTAGATTTCTCTTAGTTTTTAAAGCTATGAACCGGAGCTGGAATTTGACCACCACGGGCAATGAAATCAGCTGACGAAGCTTTGTTGACCTTCATTACCGGAGCTGATCCAAGAAGTCCTCCAAGCTCTAACATATCGCCTTCTTTTCCATAAGGAATGATACGAACCGCTGTTGTCTTTTGGTTGATTACCCCGATAGCTGCTTCATCTGCGATCATGGCCGCAATAGTCGTATCTGGAGTATCAGCTGGGATAGCAATCATATCCAGACCGACGGAACAGATAGCCGTCATGGCTTCCAATTTTTCCAGGTTGATATGACCCGATTGAACCGCTGCAATCATCCCTTCATCTTCTGAGACCGGAATGAAGGCACCTGACAAACCACCAACTTGATTACAAGCCATGATGCCGCCTTTTTTCACTTGGTCATTGAGCAGAGCTAGCGCTGCTGTAGTTCCATGGGTTCCGACTACTTCAAGCCCCATCGCTTCAAGGACACGGGCAACCGAATCCCCAACAGCTGGTGTTGGCGCGAGAGACAAGTCTACAATTCCAAACTCCACACCGAGACGTTCACTAGCCATTTGACCCACTAATTGTCCGACACGAGTGATTTTGAAGGCTGTCTTCTTGACTGTTTCAGCCAAGACATCAAAGCTTGCACCAGGAACTTTTTCAATCGCCCGTTGGACAACACCAGGCCCGGAAACCCCAACGTTGATGACGACATCCGCTTCACCAACACCGTGGAAGGCACCCGCCATAAAGGGATTATCTTCTACCGCATTGGCAAAGACCACGAGCTTCCCAGGCCCCATTGGATCTGCTTCCGATGCTTCTTTAATGATGCGGCCCATATCTCTAACCGCTGTCATATTGATCCCTGTCTTAGTCGATCCAATATTGACTGAAGAGCAGACAAAATCGGTCTCTGCAAGAGCTCGAGGAATAGAATTAATGAGGATTTCATCCCCCTTTTGGTATCCTTTTTGAACCAGGGCTGAGAAGCCACCGATAAAGTTAATTCCGATCTCTTTAGCCGCACGATCCAACGCCTTGGCAAAGGGCACATAATCTGTCGCGTTGGTTGCTGCTCCGATAATGGAAATCGGAGTGACCGAAACCCGCTTGTTCACAATCGGGATTCCGAGTTCTGCTGCAATCTCAGCTCCAACAGCCACAAGATCCTTGGCCTTTGTCACAATCTTATTGTAGACTTTTTCTGCTGCCTTATCGATATCTGGATCAATACAATCTAGAAGGGAGATGCCCATGGTGATGGTCCGAACATCAAAGTTCTGCTCCTCAATCATGGCAATGGTTTCTGTTACCTGTCTAATGTCCATAAATTCTCAACCCCTATCTTACAAATTGTGCATGGCATCAAAAATCGATGCGCTCTGGATATTGATTTTGACATGAAGAGACTGACCGAATTCTTCCAACTCTGAACGAAGCTGCGTGAAATCTTTTTTCTCATCCGATGATACGACCGCCATCATGGTAAAGTATTCATCCAATACCGTTTGAGAGATATCGTCGATATTGAGTCCTAATTCTGCCACTTTCGTTGCGACACCGGCCACGATTCCTTTTTGGTCTTTTCCAACGACTGTAATAATTGCTTTCATTTCACTGCTCCATTCTATCTATTTGCTTCCATTGTAGCACATTCCCCTTAAAATCGCCCTTCTCAACTGGGAACATTCGGATATTTTAAATGTGTATAAAAAAATTAAGAGGCTGGGACAAAAGTCCTAGCCTCTCAATTGTCTTTGAATTGTCGAGCAAGACGCAGTGGTTGAGTGGGCTCTACTACGCTGATTTCATCAGCTTTTACAGCCCTACTCAACTGTGCGGAGGTGAGACGACGAAATCGAATTCTAACGAATGACCGATTTCTGTCCCACTCTCTCTATTTTGGCGATTCAGTTTCATCCTTTAAGATCTCTTTCTTCACGCGCACCGTACTCTCATACTCAGCTCCAGCTAAACGGTCAAACGGAAAGCGACGATTAAGTAAGACGATGGCAAGAGTCAGAATCAAATACAATAAAAGTGCAAAGAAGAGCAATAACATCATGGATAGGGTCAAGAGGGAATTATCCGTCAAATCGCTGTTCAAGAACGAAATCAAATAGAACAATCCCTGAGGAATCAGATAGAAATAGCCGACTACTAGGATCCCCCGCCAGATGGTGCGAAGCCATTTTTGCTTTTCAAAATGCAGGCGGAATTTCAGCAAAGCCATTCCCAAGGTTTTGCCCCGCCACAAAGGAAGCAAGCTAAAGTAAACCGTTAAAACCGCCACATAAGGAATCGTCCCTAAACGCCCAATCAATGCGTATAGAATAGCTACCATCACAAAGTCGATTATGAAAGCAAGACCCATCCGAAGACCCGATACTCTCGTCCCCACTCGGAAAGAATGCTCGTCAATTTCATCTCGTGTTGGCAGTAACCAAACTAGAAACCAACCGAGCAGGTAGCCCACTCCACCACCGGTGGTATTTTGAATGATATCATCGACATCTGCTAGGCGGTAAGGACCCGGATACATAAAATAGAGACCTGATAACTGGGTCAGCTCCAAAAAGAGACTAAAGAGGGCTGTCAGGAGAATCGTTTTCTTAAAACCACACTTGAAATAATAGCGCAGATACATCCCAAAAGGAATCAACATCAGAACATTAAAGGCGGGCACATAAAAAGTCGGATGCTTAAGGGCTTGAATCCAAGTACCAGTCTGCGCTAGATCAAAGGGGCTCTCCTTGAAAAAATCCACCACAAAAGCAAAGGGATAAAGATTGATCATTTCCGAGTAGCTGGTATGGATCTTACTTGGATCCGGCAGAGGCAAGATCACCAGCAGATAGACCGTCATCAAGTAAAGCATAAATGAATAGAAAATCAGCACCCGCAATTTATTGACCGAGCCATATTTTCGATAATTCAAAATCATGTAGGGCAAGGTCAGCAAAAAGGCCAGGAAAGGAAAGAGCTGAACAGCCGTCTTAATAGTAGAGATATAGCCCATTGTGTCTCCTTTTTTTCGTTATAAAATCACCCTTTGCACAATGACAAAAGGTGATTTCTTCATTGATATAGAATATTATACGGCGCAGTGATGGAAGAGTCAAGGAAGAGGAGTTCATTTCATTTTTTGAGCTCCTTATTGAACTAAGATCAAAGATGAATTCTCTCACTGTAACATCGTTGGTATAGAATAGGAATCACAAGACTATCCTATTTGCTAGCATTTCCATCATCTCATCTGAAACTTTTCCCACATCAATTGCTTTACTATTTAGTATGGATGGCACAGCATAAGATAGCATTAAGGAGATAATATTACGAATGATTCGTTCATTAGGCCAATTAACTAGCTCTCCTTTCCCCTTATAGTTATCTAAAATAGGATTGAGTGGCGTTACAATATTGTTCTGAACGATGCTCTCTGTTTTTTCAAACAAAGATGAATCAATTAAACACCTTGAAAAGAGAATTTTAATAATATCTCTATTGTTGATCAGAAAATTTAGTCGATCTTCGATCATACTCCTAAAAAAAACTGTAACACTTTCATCGTTACACAGAACTTTTTGATCAGTAAACAATTCAATTGTTTCAGGTATGACCTGATCAAAAAACAAGAGAAGAAGCGTATTGAGTATGCCTTCTTTTGTTTTAAAATAGCTAAAAACAGTCCCTTCTGATACTTCCGCTCGGCGTGCAATGTCAAGCGATGTAGTTTTTTCAAAACCGATTTCGGAAAACAAGGTTAAACTGGCAATTAAAACACGTTTTTGTTTATCACTCAATCTCATGAGTTGAACATGATGAACACAAGCTTGATTTAGATCAACCATTTTCCTTTCCTCCTCACTCCTCTTGAATCACAATCACACGTTTTCCTCTGGTATGCCCTTTTTCAAGATCCTTGTATGCTTCTTTTATTTCGAGTAATGAAAATGGATAGATTTTATCCAAACGAACTGAAACCTCCCCTTTGGAAACGAGTTCTGCAAGTGATAGGAAGTCATCATATTGTGAATGCCGTGGGCCTGTAAATTGAGCTCCTTTCAAGATAGCAGAAGGAGATGGAACCAGGGTAGCAATTTGATCACCTCGCAAACCCAATTGGAAGCCTAATTTTACATAATCTCCCCCATAACAATCCAACATCTTGGTAACAGTTACTCCTGAAAGTTCTTGAATTTTTTCTTTGATCGATTCATGATAGGAAATCGGGATGGCACCGAT
>CABKMC010000049.1 GCA_902373455.1 uncultured Streptococcus sp. | reverse complement strand
GGGAACCATTATGCCAATTCAAAACAAAACCATGTTAATTACTTACTCAGATAGCTTGGGAAATAACCTTAAGGATCTCTATGAAAATCTGGAGAAATATTTTGGGGATGCAGTAGGTGGGGTTCACCTCTTGCCATTTTTCCCTTCAACTGGTGACCGTGGCTTTGCGCCTGTGGACTATGACCAAGTGGATCCAGCCTTTGGAGATTGGGAAGATGTCAAACGCTTGGGCGACAAGTACTATCTTATGTTTGACTTTATGATCAATCACATTTCTCGTCAATCTAAATACTACAAGGACTACCAAGAAAAGCACGACCAAAGTGCCTACAAAGATCTCTTCCTCAACTGGGACAAGTTCTGGCCGGAGAATCGTCCGACTCAAGCAGACGTTGACTTAATATATAAGCGCAAAGATCGAGCTCCCAAGCAAGAAATTACCTTTGCGGATGGGACAACTGAGCATCTCTGGAATACCTTCGGGGAAGAGCAGATTGACCTAGACGTGACCAAGGAAGTGACCATGGACTTTATTCGCAAGACCATCGAACACCTGGCGAGCAATGGCTGTGACCTCATTCGTTTAGACGCCTTTGCCTATGCGGTCAAGAAATTGGACACCAATGATTTCTTTGTGGAACCAGACATTTGGGATTTGTTGGATAAGGTGCGCGATATGGCAGCAGGCTACGGTGCTGAGCTTCTTCCAGAGATTCATGAGCACTATTCCATCCAATTTAAGATTGCCGATCACGACTATTATGTCTATGACTTCGCGCTTCCAATGGTGACTCTCTATAGCCTCTATAGTTCAAAAGTGGATCGCCTTGCCAAGTGGTTGAAGATGAGTCCGATGAAGCAGTTCACGACGCTGGACACCCATGACGGGATTGGGGTGGTCGATGTCAAGGATATCTTGACGGATGAAGAGATTGACTATGCTTCAAATGAGCTTTATAAGGTTGGAGCAAATGTGAAACGCAAATATTCAACAGCAGAATACAACAACTTGGACATCTACCAAATCAATTCGACCTACTATTCAGCGCTTGGAGATGACGATGGCAAGTACTTCCTAGCCCGCTTGATTCAAGCCTTTGCGCCAGGCATTCCACAAGTTTATTATGTTGGATTCCTAGCTGGGAAGAATGATTTGGAACTCTTAGAAAACACTAAAGAAGGCCGCAATATCAACCGTCATTACTACAGCAATGAAGAAATCGCTCAAGAAGTGGAGCGACCAGTCGTACAATCCCTTCTCAAGCTCTTTAGTTTCCGGAACAACTCGCAAGCTTTTGACCTAGAAGGAAGCATTGAAGTGGAAACACCAGATGATCATACCATTGTCATCACGCGCCAAAATAAAGACCAGACTGTCACAGCAGTAGCCCGAATCAATCTTGCTGATGGCACTTACCAAGTGACAGAAAATGGTCAAGAAATGGTGTTTTAGAACCTTTAAGTATCTCAATTGGGTGATTTCCCAATTGAGATTTTTTTGGTAAACTTTTACTAAAATTAACTCGAAATAGCAAGAGTGGAATAGAAGTTATAATCGGAGGAAAACCCTTTGTTATAGCCTTTTTGGGCATGAAATAAAAAATAAATAAAATTTTACTAAAAATACTTGAAGTTTTACTTCTAATCAGATATAATACAAGTATAAAAACGTTTACAAAACTAAAGGAGTTTCTCATGACGACAACAATCACATCTCAAGATTTACAAGCAAAATTCCAGGCTGTCTTTGGGGAAAAGGCTGACCACACTTTCTTTTCACCAGGACGGATCAATCTGATCGGTGAACACACTGACTATAATGGTGGGCATGTCTTCCCAGCAGCCATCACTCTTGGTACCTACGGAGCGGCAAGAAAGCGTGAGGATAAGGTCTTGCGTTTCTTCTCAGGAAACTTTGAAGACAAGGGGATCATTGAAGTTCCACTTGAAAATCTCCACTTTGAAAAAGAGCACAACTGGACCAACTATCCAAAAGGCGTGCTCCACTTCTTGCAAGAAGCTGGTCATGTCATTGATAGCGGAATGGATGTCTATGTCTACGGTAATATTCCAAATGGATCTGGTCTTTCTTCTTCAGCTTCCCTTGAGCTCTTGATTGGCGTCATCGCTGAGAAACTATATGATCTTCAGTTAGATCGTCTAGATCTGGTCAAGATCGGGAAACAAACTGAAAATCACTTCATCGGAGTCAACTCTGGGATCATGGACCAATTTGCCATCGGTATGGGAGCTGATCAACGGGCTATTTATCTCGATACCAACACCCTAGAGTATGATCTGGTACCGCTGGACCTCAAAGACAATGTCGTAGTTATCATGAATACCAACAAACGCCGGGAATTAGCGGATTCAAAATACAATGAACGTCGTTCAGAATGTGAGACCGCCGTCTCTGAACTCCAAGAAAAATTGGATATCCAAACCTTAGGGGAATTGGATCTCTGGTCTTTTGATGCCTATAGCTACTTGATCAAGGATGAAAATCGCATCAAACGAGCTCGTCATGCTGTACTTGAAAACCAACGGACTCTCCAAGCTCGTAAGGCACTTGAAGCAGGTGATTTGGGAGGTTTTGGTCGTCTCATGAATGCTTCCCACGTATCCTTGGAGCATGACTACGAAGTGACAGGTCTAGAATTGGATACCTTGGTGCATACAGCCTGGGAACAAGAAGGTGTCTTGGGCGCTCGTATGACAGGAGCAGGCTTTGGTGGTTGCGCCATCGCCCTTGTAAACAAAGATAAAGTTGAAGCATTTGAAGAAACTGTCGGCAAACGTTATGAAGAAGTTGTTGGCTATGCGCCTAGCTTTTATATTGCAGAAGTTGCGGCAGGGACACGAGTTTTAGACTAGGTGATAATAATGGAAGCTGTAATATTTGATTTAGATGGCTTATTAGCCGATACTGAAATCATTTCTCTAAAAGTTTATCAAGAATTACTTAGAGATTTTGGAATTCCTTTCACAGAAGAAACTTATTCTAGAGACTACAGTGGACATAGGGAAGAGGAGAATGTTCAACGATTTTTGGATACCTATGATTTACCATGGAACTTTGACCAAACCTTGGCTAGAGTTTATGAACTGGAAGCTAAAATCTTAGCCCAAGGTATTCATTTAAAAAAAGGTGCTAAGAATTTACTTACTTTTTTGAAAACAGAGGGCATTCCAATCGCCCTAGCAACTTCAAGTGTTGAATCTCGAGCTAGAATGATCTTGGATAGCAATGGGGTACTGTCCCTATTTGACCATTTAGTTTTTGCAAAAGATGTCAAACGAAGTAAACCTTACCCAGATATATTTTTAAAGGCTTGTAGTGATTTGAATGCTTTACCAGAGAATTGCTTAGTACTAGAGGATAGTGAGGCAGGGATTGAAGCAGCCTATCGGGCTGGAATACCAGTCATATGTGTTCCAGATTTAAAAGTACCAGCACAGTCTTTCTTAACTAAAGCGGAACAAGTTTTCCAGGATTTAGATGCTGTCAGAGACTATTTAAAACGTAAGAAGGAGAATCAATGAATCAGGGAATTTTGGATGCATTTGTCACAGCCGTCATTGCGGCAAGTGACTACGAAGAGATGGATCGGATTTATCTAAAAAATCGCATCATGAGTCGCGTTGGAGAAGAAGGGCTAGACGCCCCAGCTCAAAAAGAAGAGTTGATTGTGCTCAAAGATCAGCTGCTAGAGATCGCTGTTGCAAATAGCAAGATCCAGGACAGTATGGCCGCCAAGGACAGCTTGGGTGCGGAGTTGATGGATTGGATCACCCCTAGTCCTAGTCAGGTCAACCATCGTTTCTGGGAGACCTACCGTCAGTCCAAGGAAGACGCGATTGCTGATTTCTATGACCTCTCTAAGCGCAATGATTACATCAAGGTCAATGCGATTGCGCAAAACATTGCCTTTGAGGCAGAAACTCCCTACGGTTCTCTTGAAATCACCATCAATCTGTCAAAACCTG
Source organism: uncultured Streptococcus sp. (assembly GCA_902373455.1). Taxonomy (GTDB): domain Bacteria; phylum Bacillota; class Bacilli; order Lactobacillales; family Streptococcaceae; genus Streptococcus. Next base: position 4,468 of record CABKMC010000049.1, on the reverse strand, counting down.
AAAAAGATCCTAAAGACATTGCAGCGGCCAAGCTTGCCAAAGCCAGTCATTATCCGGCCTGCCAATTGTGCTTTGAAAATGAAGGCTATCAAGGTCGCCTAGACCATCCAGCCCGGGCTAATCACAGGATTATTCGCTTTGATATGGACGGTCATGATTGGGGCTTTCAGTATTCCCCTTATGCCTACTTCAATGAACACTGCATTTTCCTCGATAGCCAGCATGTGCCCATGGCCATTAGTCGCAAGACCTTTGAGCGACTCTTGACCATTGTCGAGACTTTTCCAGGCTATTTTTCAGGGTCTAATGCAGATCTGCCCATTGTAGGGGGATCCATCCTGACTCATGACCATTACCAAGGCGGACGGCACACCTTCCCTATGGAGCTAGCTCCTGTTGAGGAAAGCTTTAGCGTTGAGGGCTTTGAGGCTGTATCGCTAGGAATTGTTAACTGGCCCATGTCGGTTCTCCGGTTGCAATCGGATGACAAGGCCCAATTGATTGCCCTGGCAGACCATATCCTAACAGCCTGGCGAGGCTACTCGGATCCAGCCGTTCAAGTTTTAGCGGTATCCGATGGTCAGCCCCACCATACCATTACCCCTATTGCACGGATTCGTGATGGGCATTATGAACTGGACTTGGTGCTCCGTGACAACCAAACCTCACCAGAGCATCCAGATGGCATTTATCACCCACATGCGGATGTGCAACACATCAAAAAAGAAAATATCGGCCTGATCGAAGTCATGGGCTTGGCCATATTGCCACCTCGCCTCAAGGAAGAGCTCAAGCAGGTTCAAGACTATTTGCTTGGACGTGAGAATACTGTGGCGACCTACCACCAGCCTTGGGCAGATGATTTGAAAGCCACTCACCCAGCTATCACAGACGAAGCAGAGGCAGAAGCCCTTGTCCGTGAATCAGTTGGCCAGATCTTTGCGCGCGTGCTGGAAGATGCTGGAGTCTACAAGCGAACAGCAGAAGGACAAGCTGCCTTTAGACGCTTTGTTGCGACACTTTAAGTGTGGAGAAGTGGCAGAAATTTGGTACAATAAGAGAGAAGACAAGAAGCGAAAGGAAAACAAATGGCAATACTCGTACTCGGAGGAGCTGGCTATATCGGTTCCCACATGGTGGACCGTTTGGTCAATGAAGGACAGGAAAAAGTCGTCGTGGTCGATAGCCTGGTCACAGGCCACCGTGCAGCGGTGCATCCAGATGCCGTCTTTTACCAAGGAGACCTGGCGGATCAAGACTTTATGCGCACTGTGTTTAAGGAACATGCCGATATCGATGCGGTCATCCACTTTGCGGCCTACTCACTGGTTGCTGAGTCTATGGCAGATCCATTGAAATATTTTGATAACAATACAGCAGGCATGGTCAAACTCTTGGAAGTCATGCATGAATGTGGGGTGCACTACATCGTCTTTTCTTCAACTGCTGCCACCTACGGCATTCCAGAAGAAATTCCGATTCTTGAAACCACTCCGCAAAAACCAATCAACCCTTATGGTGAAAGCAAGCTCATGATGGAAACCATCATGCGTTGGGCCGATCAAGCCTACGGGATCAAGTATGTGCCCCTTCGTTACTTTAATGTAGCGGGTGCCAAGCCAGATGGATCCATCGGAGAAGACCATGGACCAGAGACTCATCTCTTGCCGATCGTCTTGCAAGTGGCCCAAGGCAAACGCGAGAAGATCTCTATTTTTGGAGATGACTACAAGACACCAGATGGCACCAATGTTCGGGACTACGTCCATCCATTTGACTTGGCAGATGCCCATCTTTTAGCGGTTGAGTATCTGCGTAATGGGAATGAATCGACTGCCTTTAACCTGGGCTCGTCGACCGGATTTTCCAATCTTCAAATCGTTGAAGCAGCCCGCAAGGTGACAGGACATCCGATCCCACTTGAGCTGGCCGATCGCAGACCAGGAGATCCTGATACCTTGATCGCATCCTCTGAGAAGGCGCGTGCCATCCTCGGTTGGCAACCAAAATTTGACAATATCGAAACCATTATCCAAACAGCCTGGGCTTGGCATTCCAGCCACCCAGATGGCTACAATGATCGATAAGGAGGGGCTGCGGACATCATTTTTGAGACTTTTTTAATAACATCTAAAACGACAGTTGATCTTGCCAAATGACTCGTTTCAGACGTCAGTCATTTCCCTAACCATCATAAAAAAGTGAGGTATTCAAAATGAATAAAACCACAAAAATGTTAGCCGTCTTCTTGACAGCGGGTCTTCTTTTAGCTGGTTGCACACAAAAAGAGAGTACAAAATCTACTAGTCCATCGTCTACTAAGGCGACAAGTAAAGCAACAAGCAAATCATCCGCTAAAGAGAAGACAAAAGAGTCATCAACTGATGAAAGCAAAAAAGAAGATGCACTAGCAGGTGCACAAAAAACCGTTCTTGAAACGAGTGATGAAGCAGGTAAGTCCACTGTAACCTTGTATTACAAGGGAGATACCTTGTTGTTACAAGAAAAAGTTGATGATTACGACGTCTCAAAAGTGCCTGGTGAGAACCCTCTTGAAACCATGAAAGAAGCCGTCGCTAAGAGCCAAGAAAAATTCAAAGATCTGATGGGCCATGGATTTGAACTAACATCAGAATACAAAGACGGAATCTTTTATATCCGCAATACTATTGATTACACAAAAATCGATTTTAATAAATTGAAAGAAATCGTACCAGGCTTCAATCCCCTAGATGACAAAACAGTCAGTTATTCAGTAACGAAAGACAGTCTTATCAAAGGCGGAATGGTAGAAAAATAAACAAAATGGAGAGTAGCTCAGTTTGCTGCTCTCTTTTTGTTTTAGTATGAATTCATGGGCATATTTTGGTAGAATAGGATTTAAACAAAAGTGAGTTTAAAGAATGATTGGCAAAGGAATAAAGAAAATCCTTAAACTAAATTCTATTCATATATTTTAAATAGTAAGGCGGTTGTAAAATGACGAAAGCCCTATATATTCAAATAATATTCACCTTCACAGCTTTTTTTGGCTTCCTCCTTTTAATATATTTTTTATTCTATAAAAGGGAGAAGAATATCCAGAAATATTCAACTATGCAAGTTATTGGAGAAGTGGTTAAACATAGTTATTTAAATGGTTCGGATTTAGCTGCCTTACCAGTTGTTGAATATGTGGTAGAAGGAAAAATATATCAAAAACGTTTCTCTTATTCAACTTTTGAAACAACAACTTCGAAAAAAGCGAAAGCTGACGTATTTGATACAAAATTTATCAGAAGTCCTTATCATGTATTAGATTTAAGAAAAATATTCCCAATTGGTTCTAAAATGACGGTATGGTGTAATCCCCAAAAACCTAAACAAGGCTACGTTGAAAGGTATCCAGGTCATGACAGAATCTTACGATTACATATCATTATTTTTGGTACTCTCTATATATTATTGATTGTGATAGTTACTTTTTTCTATGTCATGTAACGGAATAAGAGAATGCAGTTTACTTCCAATTTGAGGAAGAACTTTTAGGAGGCCCTTGCTTTATTCCAACTGAAGAACTATATAAATTAGTGATTGAGTGGAAAGAAATGCAAGAAAAAATGCACAGAGGGGAAGATATTTTTCCGGTGACTTTAGAGGATTGATGTTGAAATAATTCCCCAAATAATGGAGAAGTGATGAACAATAAAGAAGTAAAAGATGTATTTTATAAAGTCCCTGAAGGGGTTGATTATGCAGACATATTGGAAGATGTTGATCTAGAGGATGTTCCTGAAGAAACGATTCAAAAGTTGACTTCATTATTGGACAGTGATGATGACTATATACGCTATCAAGCTTCTAGATTGTTGACCATTTGGGGAATCAGAGAAGGCTTTGATATCTTGACTCAGATGTTCAGTCAAGGGCAATTAGAGTGGATGATTTCGCATCGTCTGTATGGCTATGATGATACCAATCGGATTTTTCTATATGATATCGTAAATTATTGGGCGAGCCGGTATGATTTGGGCGAAGAGAAGATAGCTAGAGGGGGAATTTATCCTTATGTTTGTAAAATCATCGAACAGGCTGAGACTGGATATTATGATATTTCAAAAATATATCGACTGGTTAGCGAGGAACATTATACGGAATACATCCCATACCTGAAACACTTCCTTTCAACTATTATGGACAAACCTGAGGATAATTATTGGCGAATTCATGATACCTTGAAGCTATTCCTCAAGGTAGAGCCTGATTATGTGACACAGTTATTAAAAGAAAAGCAAAAATCATTGGGAGATTTTGGAATCGAGGATAAAGGTGAAAGAAATTAAATTTTATAAAGTAAATGATGAGTATGGTTTTATGTCCAATTTTGCTCCCTACCCTTTTTCAGATGGTAGCAGAATCTGGCCAACATCAGAGCATTATTTTCAAGCACAAAAGTTTTTAGTACCCCAAATTCAAGAGAAAATTCGTC
>CABKMC010000048.1 GCA_902373455.1 uncultured Streptococcus sp. | reverse complement strand
CTCTATTATAGCAAAAGTCTGCAGTTTTCACAAAGGGAGGATTTATTTACTGGAACTTTTTTTACCATTTTATCCTAGCTCTCATCATTTAGCTTTAAACGATATAAAATACCGGATCTCTCCTATTTCTTTCCTCTTCTTTACAGTCATTTTTTTCTTTCTCCATAAAATTGTGGTATACTTGTATATGAAAATTTTTAGGAAATAAGACAAGGAAGTAACATTTTGTGAAAAAAATTACGAATTCGATACTCAATTTCATGAGTACCAGACTAGGATTTGTCTTGACCCTTCTGTTGCTCTATTGGTTCAAAACCATGTGGGCCTATTCAGTTGATTTTAACTTAGACATTCAAGGACCGTATCAGATTTTTCTAGCAGTCATCAACCCATTGCCGATCAGTCTGCTCTTCATCGGTCTAGCACTCTATATTAAACGAACCAAGCTCTTTTATAGTTTGGCCTTTGGGATCTACCTTCTCTTATTTATTTGGTTGATTTCCAACTCCATCTATTATCGAGAGTTTACAGACTTCGTAACGGTCAATACCATGTTGGCTTCCAGCAAGGTTTCTGCCGGTCTCGGAGCTGCTGCTTTAGAATTATTCCGCCCTTGGGATGTGATCTACATTCTAGATTTCCCTATTCTAGCTTTCTTCTTCTTTAAGAAATGGATTCGTATTGACAATCGTCCCTTCAATAAACGAGCTAGTTTTGCGGTTACCTCTTTATCGGCTATGCTCTTTTCGGCCAACCTTTTCCTTGCAGAAATTGACCGACCTGAGCTCTTGACTCGTGGGTTCTCAAACTACTATGTCGTTCGTGCCCTAGGCTTACCAGCCTTTCTGGGTTATAGCGCTAATCAGACCTATGCTGCCAACAAAGAACGTTCCAAAGCCTCCGAAGCAGATTTAAAACCGGTGGAAGAATATATCCAACAGCATTATGCCAAGCCTAATCCTGAGTACTTTGGAATGGCCAAAGGCCGTAATGTTATCTACATTCACTTGGAAAGTTTCCAACAATTCTTGATCGATTACAAGTTGAAAGTAGACGATAAAGAATATGAAGTGACACCTTTCTTAAACTCACTTTACCACTCGAAAGAAGCCTTTGCCTTTTCAAACGTCTTTAACCAAGTCAAGGCAGGGAAAACGTCCGATGCTGAGACCATGATTGAAACAGGCCTCTTCGGACTCAACCAAGGTTCCTTTATGGTGAACTATGGTGGAACTAATACCCAACAGGCTGCACCATTTATTCTTTCAAAAAATGGGTACAACTCGAGCGCTGTTTTCCATGGGAATGCTGGAAGTTTCTGGAACCGAAATACCGCCTATAAACAATGGGGCTACAATTACTTCTTTGATGCCAGCTACTTCACCAAACAAAACAGCAGCAATTCCTTCCAGTATGGTCTTAATGACAAATACATGCTCAAGGATTCCATCAAATACCTAGAAAGATTGCAACAACCTTTCTATACTAAGTTCATTACGGTTTCCAACCACTATCCTTATACGACCAGCTTGTCAGGAGATGATCTTGGATTCCCTCTAGCTAAGACTCAGGACGAAACCATCAATGGCTATTTTGCGACCGCTAACTACCTAGATTCTTCGATCAAAGCATTCTTTGATTACCTGAAAGAATCTGGTCTTTACAAAAATTCCATCATCGTTCTCTATGGGGACCACTACGGAATTTCAAACTCTCGTAACCCAGCTCTTGCTCCTCTACTTGGTAAGAACTCTGAAACGTGGTCAAGTTATGACAATGCCATGTTGCAACGCGTACCTTATATGGTAGTTATTCCAGGTATGGATAAGGGTGGCATCATTGATACCTACGGTGGCGAAATTGATATGCTCCCAACCTTGGAACATTTGCTAGGTATTGAATCCAATAAATTCCTCCAAGTTGGTCAAGATATGCTCTCTCCAGAACATGATCAAATCGTCGCCTTCCGCTCTGCTAACTACTTTGTAACTCCAGAGTATACGAGCTATAGTGGCCGGACCTATTACACCAAAACAGGTGAGGAAATTACGAACCCAGATGAAAAAACCAAGGAAGAACTGGACAAGATCAGGGAAGCTGCTAACCTTCAATTGAAGATTAGCGATAGCATCCAGACCGGTGATCTCCTTCGCTTCTTCAAGGGCAATGATCTTGGAAAAGTCGATCCAGAAGATTATTCCTACACCAATTCCTTCAAAGCATTGAAGAAGATTGAAAAGGAAAAAGGTGACAAATCAACCAGCCTTTATAACCAACGTGGCAACCAGTCCACCGTTGATCTCTTCAAGGCACCAACTTATAAAGAATTGCACCCAGAAGACGATAGTTCTTCCTCAACAGAGACCAGTAGCAGTTCTTCTAAATAAAGAGAATCCCTGAGTAAAAACTCAGGGGTTTTGCGATTTCTTAAAGAAGTATCATACCTTACTTTTATCTAAGACTTCAAAAATAGAAGCTGTTAAATTCTCCACATAGAAGGGACGTTTATGGCGACTATTACCAACCATTAATTTCAATTTATCTGAATTTTGGAGGTAATATGGAAGCCCGCTGGCATTAAATATCACCAAGTACTTCTTGTCTCCTGTTAGTTCATAGATGACAAGACCACTAGTATCTGTCGCAGATTGGATAAAGACTTGTTGGTAGATGTTATCATAGCTTTCAAGCCCTAAGACAGGAAGACTTGTCTTCAAGGCGATCAAGCTTCGGATGTAGGCGATTGATTCCTTATTCTGACTGACCAAATCCCAATTGACCTGATTCACAAAATCTGGAGCATTGTAGGAATTCATGGCCCGCTCACGATCCAAAGGTGTGATCTCTCCATCAGGACCTGTCGCTACCAATTTAGTCCGCATAAACTCTTGACCCAATTGCATAAAGGCCATACCCTGGAAGAGCAGGTTCATAGCCGTAGCCAACTCTGAGCGCTTTACCAAGCCTGCTACTTCTTCATTTGGATGGAGGGTCTGAAGCAAGTCATAGAGATTATAATTGTCATGAGCCTCCACATAATTCAAAACCTGATTCGGACTTAAATAATGACCCAGCTCCGCACTACCTAGAACAGCACGCGCAACGATATTCTCTGTTGATTTTCGGCTGACAAAGCCTCGTTTGATGGAACCATAAACCTCAGCCCCTTTAATAGCATCGCGCTCCGTGTCGTTAAAGAATCCAATACGTGGCAATTGCGCCGCATTGTCTTTCTTAGCCTTATCCTCTGGTGCGAGACCGGTTCCCATGTCCCAACCTTCTCCATAAAGGAGAATGCGAGGATCCAGAGCATCCATCGCCTCCCGAATAGCATTCATTGTCGTCACATCGTGAATGCCCATCAAATCAAAGCGGAAACCATCGATCTGGTACTCTTTGACCCAGTGCGTAAGGGAATCAATCATGTACTTGCGGTACATCTCATGCTCACTTGCCGTCTCATTACCGACGCCTGTCCCATTTTGGAAGCGCCCATCTGGATCCATCCGGTAATAATAATCCGGAACTGTATTTTGGAAAGGACCATGCTCAGTTGAGTAGGTATGATTGTAGACCACATCTATGACTACAGAAATCCCAGCTTCATGATAAGCCCGGATCATAGTTTTAAGCTCTTTCATGGTTTGTTTGGGATTGGATGGATCTGTTGAAAAACTGGTTTCTGGTGCAGAATGATTCTGAACGTCGTAACCCCAATTGTAGGTCACACGACCTTCTTCATCGTACTGTTTATAGCGATCAGATATCGGCTGCAATTGCACGACATTGACCCCTAATTGACGGATATAATCAAAGGCAGTCGCATCTCCATGGCTATTGACGGTTCCTTCTTGGCAAGCCCCCAGATAGGTCCCACGCAAAGACTCGTCCACACCTGATGTCGGTGACTTGGTCAAATCCCGAAGGTGCATCTCATAGATCACTGCTTGACAAGGATTATCCAGGCGCCAGGGAGTCACATCGGCGCCTTTTTTAGTGCCCCAATCAAACTGACGATCTGCTCTTGAGAGAATGGCTGAGCGCATTCCATCGGCTGTCGTTGCAATGCTATAAGGATCGCGCGTCACTTGAGTCTGGTGTTCAAAATGCACACGATATTGATAAGCCATGCCACTTAAATTCCCTAGAAAATCTAGAATCCAAACACCTTGAGTGTTTTCTGGATGGTAGCTAGACTCTTGTTTGCCACGCGTCATAGGCATGCTTTTCCAAATAGGCGCATCCAAGTCTGTTGATTGATAAAGCAACAATTCAACTTTCTTAGCCGTTGGAGCCCACAGTTTAAAGCAATGCTCCCCTTCTTCCTCCCGATGACCGAGCCAGCCTTGATAACCCCATTTGGTGTCAAATTCCTTGGCATGGGTCGCCATATCGTAGGCATGAGGCTGACGATGACTATAAGCATGACTCGTCAAAGCAGCTTGCAAAGAATAATAGACAGTATCATCCCCATCGAGAACCCAAACTTCTCGAACATGCCCTTCTGGTAAGAGTTCGATTTCAAAATCACGGGTTTGGGTGAGCCAATCTCCTTCTTTAACCAAGACATGACCCCGGCTCAAGGCATCCTCGCTCTCGTATACCAGATTTCCCTCTACTCCAAAATAATCCAACTTGGAGAAAGAGACTGATTTTCCTTCTACTTGATCCTGCCATTGCCACATATCATAGGCAAAATAATTTCCTTTTTGCTTATGAAAATGAAGCTTTACATGGTATTGTCGCATAACATTTTCCTATTTCCAATTTGATACCGAAGGAACCATTCGCTCGTGAAACACGGACATGGTTCCAACTATTTGTTTTTATTCTTCAGATGTGTGAACCAAAGCATCGTTGTTGATTTCATCAATATTCGCAAAAAATTCCAAGTGATTATGAAAGACTTCCAATTCAACTGGAGTATCTCCCCCATATTCGCCATCTAGATTGATGCGGAATGGTTGAGCATTTTTCCCTAACATTTCGATCGACAACTTCTTGGTCTTGAGATATTCTACATTTTCATCGTGCACATGCTTGCCTCCATTAATGGCCTGAATCATCAAGGACAACATGTTAAAGAGCTTAGCAGTTTTTACGATAATCAAGGTGAAGTTTCCATCATCGAGCTTAGCATCTGGTGCGACACTTTCAAAGCCAGCAATAGAGTTGGTCAAAGCCACAAAAATCATCGACGCTGGCCCTTCAAAAACGCCATTATCGTGTTCGATCCGTACCTTACGAGCCTTGTTCCTCGGCAACATTTTAGCTGCTTCAGCTACATAAGCAAAGTAACCCAGGCGAGATTTGACACTACTTGGGACACTGAAGGTCAATTCTGTCATGGTCCCTGCTGCAGCAATATTGATAAAATACTTACTGCCATAAGCACGACCGATGTCCATTTGAATGGTTTGATTCTTTTCGATAATGCGGGCAGCTGCCACTGGATCTCCCATCGGGATCTTCAAGGCACGCGCATAGTCATTGGTTGTACCTGTTGGGATAAAGGCCATCTGCGGACGATTCTCCAGACCTGCAACTCCATTAACCACTTCATTAATCGTGCCATCTCCACCAGCAGCAATGATTAAATCAAAGCCTGCTTTGGCGGCTCTTTCTGCTTCATTTTGAGCAGAAAATGGTTCTGGAGTCGTTTGATAGGCGCTTGTTTCGTAGCCCACATCTTCGAGTACATCCAAGACTTCCGCAATATTTTTCTTGATAATTTCTTGCCCAGAGGTCGGATTATAAATTAAACGGGCTTTTTTGATTCGTTCTACCATAAAGATCCTCTACAAACTTTCAAGCCAGGCCTCATCTTCTACCTGGATTCCTAATTCTTGTGCTTTGGTTAATTTGCTACCAGCGTCACTACCTGCTACGACCAAATCTGTTTTTTTGGAAACTGATCCAGTTACCTTAGCACCCAGGCTCTCTAATTTGGCCTTAGCTTCTGAACGTGTGAGCCGCTCTAGCTTCCCAGTCAAAACAACTGTCATTCCTGAAAGAGCCGCATCAGCAGCAACTTTTTCACCAAGATAGGTCAGATTGACTCCAGCTTCTTTAAGCTCTTGCAAGAGGCGCTTGGATCCCTCTTGTGCGAAATAAGACTTGAGGCTTTCAGCCACGACCATACCGAGACTATCAATACCTGCAATCCGTTCTGGATCAGCTGTAGCCAGTTGATCGAGGTCATGGAATTCTTGGAGTAAGATTTGACTGACCTTGCTTCCGACATGGCGGATTCCCAAACCAAAGAGTAACTTTTCAGCTGAATTCTCTTTTGAAGCTTGAATGGCTTCATAGAGTTTTTCAGCCGATTTTTCTTTGAAGCCTTCTAAGGTCAATAGATCCTCTACAGTGAGCCGGTAGATCCCTGCTACATCCTCTACCAACTGAGCCGCGAAGAGTTTCTCTACAACAGCTGGACCCAAGCCTGTAATATTCATAGCATCCCGACTTGCAAAGTGGTTCAATCCCTCCTTAATCTGAGCTGGACAGAGCGGATTGATACAGCGAAGGGCCACCTCATCCTCGAAATGAAGCAACTCACTCTGGCAGCTCGGACAATGAGTTGGAATGGCTAATGCTTGATCAGATACCCGTTTATCTTTGACGACACGTAAGACCGCTGGAATGATATCACCAGCCTTGTAGACAATGACGGTATCTTCCTGATGAATATCTTTTTCAGCAATATAGTCCACATTGTGCAAGGTTGCGCGACTAACGGTGGTTCCTGCTAGTTGGACTGGAGTTAGATTGGCAGTTGGTGTCACAACACCGGTCCTTCCAACGGTCCAATCCACCGATAGGATTTTCGCTTCTTTTTCTTCAGCTGGAAACTTATACGCGACAGCCCATTTAGGAGCCTTAACGGTAAAGCCTAGTTCTTCTTGAACAGCTAGGTCATTGACCTTGATGACGATCCCATCGATATCGTAGGGAAGATCCTCTCGAAGCTGAGCTACTTTTTGGATAAAGTCCCAAATTTGCTCCATATCCTCAGCCAGCACTCGCTCTTGGTTCACGACAAAGCCTAACCGGGCTAATTTCTCAAGCACGCCTTCCTGACTGCTTTGATCTGTCGGGCTCACTTCTTGATACAAGAAAGTTGCAAGATTTCGCTTGGCCACGATTTTCGTATCCAATTGGCGAAGCGTTCCTGCAGCAGCATTCCTCGGATTAGCAAACTCCGGCTCGCCGTTTTCTTGACGGATCTGATTGACCCGATCAAAGGAAGCCCGTGGCATGTAGCACTCGCCTCGAACCGTGATGTTCACTTGCTCTGGTAACACCAAAGGAATGTCCTTGACCCTCTTGAGGTTCTCTGTAATATCCTCACCGACAGAACCATCCCCACGTGTTGCGCCCGTTACGAGGACACCATTTTCATAGGTGAGGGAAATGGACAAGCCATCGATTTTCAGCTCACATACATAGCTGATAAAAGGAAATTCCTTACGGACACGCTGATCAAAGGCTTCTAATTCTTCACGCGAAAAAGCATCCTGCAAACTATAAAGGGGATACTGGTGCTGGTATTTGGTAAAGCCTTTTAAAACCACCCCACCTACACGGTGAGTTGGACTCTCTGGTGAGATCTCATCAGGATGAGCGGTTTCTAGTTCCACCAACTCCCGATATAATTGATCATATTCACTATCCGAAACAGATGGAGCGTCTTTTGTGTAATACTCGTAAGCATATCGATTGAGTAATTCCACTAATTCTTTCATTCTGGTTTTCATGTTCTTATTTTATCATAAAATCTTAATTTAGCCTTGAATTTACTGCATTCTTAGCATTAAAAAAAGGAGCCAAAGCTCCCTTTTCTTATTTTGTAAAATCGATCCGTTTAGAAAGTTGATTGATCACAATCGCTCCAAAAATCAAGGATGCAAATTCACCCACTCCCATGGTCAACCAGTTATAGAAGAATGGTTGGCCTTGAAGGTAATAAAGTTCCAAGGCAATCGTAAACATGGAGATGGAAAAGAAAATCGCAAACAAGAAATGGTCCAAGCGAATAAGACCGTCAAACAAGAACTTGTTTTTGAATCGACCAAATAGAATGAGTCCAAGTCCTAAGAAGACAAAGGTTGAACCTCCACCGACAAAGACATCGATCCATCCAAAACTAAATAAGTTAGCAATCATACAACCAAGCGTCACCCCAATCAAGTACTTCTTATTGTAAAAAGCTAAGAAATTCATCATTTCCGAAACACGGAATTGATAGCCATAGTAGGCCATCGCATTGAGAGGTGGGGTAATGGTCAATACGATATAAATCGCAGCAACAATGGCAATTTGCGCCATATCACGAGCAGTTAACTGTTTCATCTATTCTCCTTTAGCGGTTTTCCCGCGTGTAATATGCTTGGCGAAAGGATCTTAAGCACCAAGGGTTGAAGTTTGATTTCTTCAACCTTTCAAGTATAGCATATTTTGAGGTTTTATGGT
>CABKMC010000047.1 GCA_902373455.1 uncultured Streptococcus sp. | reverse complement strand
CATTAGCTCCACTCGTCTCATAATAAACATAGCGATTCTGAGATCCAAAAGTTTCGATTCTTTCTACCTTTGTTTTAACAATCTGTACTTCATGGTCTTCCTTCCACTGAACATATTTAGGCCAGACATAGGAATAAGCAGAGTAGGCAAAGAGAGCTAACAAAATCAAACTCACAATCACCTTAGTCCGAAAGCTGAGGGCCTTTAGGTATTTCATTAGATAAAAATCCTCCTTCTGATATATTTTGATAAACATTCAAATAATCACTAACTAGTTGCTCACGCGTATATTTCCTATTTTGAGTATCTCGTAGCATTTTATTATTGCTAAGTTCATTAAGACCCTCCCAAACTTTGGTAGCTCCAACTTTATCAACTGTTTTATCTCCTTTTCCTAGTAAATAATTTTTTACAGCAGCATGAAGTGCATCCAAAGTCACACCTGCTGGTTTAGCCATTTTCCCAGAAAAATAATCTTTATTATTTCTGGCGGCATCAACATAATCGGATGCTTCATCCTTATATGTAAAGATATCTGAAAGTACTGTTATTCCCATTGCAGCCATTGGCCCATAAGGACCTGCTGCGGCAGAAGCACTCATCTTCATAACATTTGACAAAAACTCCAGTCCAGCCTTATTTCGTCTCTCATTTAGTTGACGTAATCTTTCTGTATATTGATCTCCACTAACTGAAAATTCTTTGTCATAACTATTTACATTTACCTGTCCATCACTTCCAACCTGATGTCGTATCAATTTAAAAGTGAGTCCTTCAGTAGTGAGTTCAAGAGATTTCGTATCTATAACATTTGCTATCACTGATTCTCCCATTGATTGAGGAATTTTATTTGTTCCTAGTTGGTAAACATTCATTCCTTCAAATAACCCCGTCAAAGAGTTTGCTAAGAACAGTTTGTGACGTATATTAGCCAACTCAGGCTCAGATTTCAATAATTCCTCTTTATACTTCTCGTAATCCTTAACAGATCCATTTAAAGGAAACTCTGGCTTACTATCAAATGCTTGTGCAATAAGTGATAAGCCATATCTATCTCCTCCTTTAATTAATTTTTCTGTGTAGGTCGCTACGTCTGATGAATTCTGTGCCTGTAGAGCATCTAAAAACGTTTTTAAGTTTGAGAAATCAGTCTTACCTTCTTGAATGCGTTCTACTTCCTCATACAGGAAACTATATGCAATTGTCATCATATTTTCGCTAACATGTGTCGCATTTACTTCTCCAAGATTCTTATAGGGATTAGGAGAATATAAAGCTTCAACAATTTTACCATCTCCTGCGTCACTGATTGCATCAATAGCTTTCAATTGCTCTACTGTCGTAATCCGCTTTTCAGCAATAGCTTTAACTACTGCACTTGGATCCAACTCTCCTAGATATCGGGCATGATTTAACGCTGCTTGAATAGCCTCTAAATTTGCCTTAACTGTTTTTAAACCATCTAAAAATTGAACAAAATACCCTTGAATAATTTCGTCAGTCTGTACTCGAGTACTACCAGACTGTTCCAATTCTTTAGCAGCATCTTGACATTCAGACAGTACAGAAATTTTCGCTTGGCTTAATATTGTTGCAGCTGTAGCAAAATAGGAATCTAATTTTTTCTGAATAGCTTCTATCTTATTTTTTTGTTCTACTATTAGTTTATTTTTTACACCTTCTGCACCTTCACCTCCGTCCTTCGACCAAACTTCCTTTTCAAATCCCAGACCGTTAAGTAAAGCTTCATAATTCACCATAACAGAACCAAAATCATCGAGGTAAGAAGGATAATCATTGAATACCACCTTTTGAATTTGATTTAACTTATTAACAAACTCAGCAATAGCTACTCCTTCATTTCCTGATACTTTTAATTCGAATTTTTTATATGCATTAGCTATACCTGACTCATATTTTTTTGCGACTTCCTTCATGTTTTTTCCTAACAAAGCAAGTTGAGTCATATCATTAACAGTAATAGTTGACATTAGTTCCCCTTATTTCTCAAAAAATCATAATAACATGGCTGCCTCGGATTGCAACTCTCGGTATTTTGCATTTAATTCCTCAATTATTGTGGATCTTTTATTATTAAAAACCGATTCAATATTCTTCAGAATGTTTTCTTCATCTTCCGTCAAGGTTTGATATTTTTTACCCGCTAAATGGTAGCTCGCCTTAATATTCTCATCACTAACTAAAACATAATCAACTTTCGTTGTAACTCCATTTAATCCAGCAATGACTTTCTCAATTTGGGACATCTTAGATCGAATATAGGCTAATTTAGCTTCCTTTCCCTCGGTATCCATTATTAATACATATCCCATAATTCGTCCCCCTTCTATTTCATTAATACTTTCACTTTTCTTACAAATCCATCTTCTACATAGTAGTTCACCTGGCTATCAAGTGGTTCTTCACGAACTGGTCGATTGATAACATTTAGGACACTTTGGTCTGTAATCCGCATGGCCACGATCGCTTGTTTATAGAGCTTGATAGATTTTGATACTTCGTCAATTTTTCGATTCAACTGACTACCACTCATGGCTACTGTAGCATAGCCTGCACGCGCCCCTTTTTCAAGGACATAGTTCAGACTAGATTGAAGATCCATACTTAGATCATTCATAAGTTCTAGTTGATTGTATAGTACAATCGTTGCTTCATGTTGTGATTTCTGTTGTTCCAATCTCAATTGGATATTTTCTTCCATTTTCTTGATTCCAGCTACATAATCTTCCTTCGTAGAAAGAATCGTCACACCTTCCATCTCTGGCAATTCATTGTAGGATGGCGCCAACACAATCACCTTTTGCTTGCTACGAGCAATATGTTTGACGAATTGTGTCATCTGCTCTTCTTTGTCTGTCAGATAGAGAAGGTTGCCTTTCTTAAGATCCCATGTCACAGGCTCAACTGTTTCCAGATCCAATCCGAGTGGTATTTTTCCTTCATCCAGCAAAGTTGCTACATCCTCACGGCCATAGAAGGCTGCTTCTGTCAACTCATCTGGCACCATTGGGATACCTGCTGGGGTACGGCCTGTCCACATCTCTTTGAGGTTTTGGACTTGGTCGCGGAGGTTGTTGATGATTTGGATATCATTGTCTCCTGAGACTGGTAGGGCGAACTGGACCACATCGACTTCGTCACGTTTCATGAGCGCGCGTCCCTTGATGTCTTCCATAGTAGACGCCAGTGGAGTTGCTCCTACGATACCGCGGACTTCAGAGATATCATTTTGTGGCAAGGTCAGTTGGTGCTTGAAGTTTGAATAGAGCTGAGCCCGTAGGTTGTTCTGACGGCTAGCTGTGATGATCAAGTGCACACCGATGCTGAGACCTTCACGGGAGATCCGCATGAAGAGCTTGAAGAGGTCTGTCTCATAAGGTTCATCCTTCATAGACTCATAGCTATCCATGAGGATGACCATAGTTGGCTCTTGCTTACCGGTCACTTCACGGTAGAGGGCGATGGTGCCGACACCATGCTCAGACAGGAGTTTCTTACGGCGATCCAACTCGCGGTTGATGATCCGGATGAATTTCTGGATTTTCTCCGTCTGATCCAGCAAGAGGCTATCGGCCACATGTGGCAATTGGCTCAGTGGTGCTAAACCATTGGTTCCGAAATCAAGCAGATACATGGTCAGATTTTCTGGACTCTGCTTGCGAGCCAGATCCATTGCGGCTGTCTGGAGGAAAGTGGTCTTTCCTGTACCTGGACTTCCGTAAAGGAGGATATTTCCATCTTTTGACAGATCGATGGCGACAGCTTCTTGCTTTTGCGCTTGCGGGATATCGGCTACCCCGATCAGGACGCTTGGAGCTGTCCGTTTTTGCCAAGCCTCGATCGGCACGACCTTTTCCAACTCATCCAGCGTGATCCGCTCTTTGAGCGGTGGCAACCATGGTTGGGCTACAGCTGCGATGCCTTCTTGTTGATGCAAGTGGTTGATTTCTTGCACGATGACATCCAGTTCTGTTGGCACTTCCTTGATTTCTTCTGCCATATCCAGACCAGAGAGGTCTTGGTTGAGGACTTCGTATTGGCCCAGTTCATTGATCAAGTAGATGGTATGGTCTTCGATTCCTAGTTGGTCCTTCTCAGGCTGGTAGTCTGCTCCTGACCAAGCGGTTTGGAAGAGTTCATAGACTTCGTTATTTCCGACTTGGAGGTAGGCACGACCGGTCTGGGTGATCTCAGCCGCATCTGCTGTCCGCAGCATCTCCATAGAGTCGCCACGGTCTGCCACCTTGAGGGCTAGCTTGAAGCGGGAGTTGGACCAGATCTGGTCATCCACGACCCCAGAAGGTTTCTGTGTTGCAAGGATCAAGTGCACCCCGAGGGAACGCCCGACACGCGCAATAGAGACCAACTCCTTGATAAAGTCTGGTTGGTTAACCTTGAGCTCAGCGAACTCATCACTGATCAAGAAGAGGTGAGGAAGCGGTTCTGTCGCTTCACCGAGTTTAAATTTCTTTTGGTATTGGTTGATATGGTTGACCCCATATTGTCCAAAGAGGCGCTCCCGACGATGGATCTCCGCATTGATAGAGGCTAGGGCCCGCATGGACTGGGCACCATCCAAGTTGGTAATGGTCCCCAGCAAGTGAGGCAGATCCTTGAAGAGGTTGGCCATTCCCCCACCCTTGTAGTCGATGAGGAGGAAAGCCACATCATGTGGGTGGAAGTTGACGGCAAGGCTCAGGATATAAGACTGAATGGTTTCAGACTTACCAGAACCGGTTGTCCCTGCGATCAAACCGTGTGGCCCATGAGCTTTTTCATGGAGATTGAGGTAGACCAAATCGTCCTTCCCGCGCAAACCGATCGGAACAGCCAAACTTTGGTAAGGGGCATGGCTCTCCCAACGACTCAAGACCTTGAGGTCATTGAAGGTCTCCGCTTGGTACATTTCAAGGAAGGTCACCGAGTCCGGAATTGAGCTCTTGAGCTGTTGGATATGCTTCAGAGGCGCAAGGCCACGCGAGATGGCTTCCTTGTCATAACCTTCAGGGAAGTGATCCAATTGGAAGTCAAGCTCACGAAGAACCCCTTCTTGCAAGAGCAATTGCCCTTGGTTGCGGTCCTTGATGGAGATAACGGTTTGGATATTTTCAGAAAGAGATGAGAGCACATCTGCCACATAAATGATGGAGCAACCTAGCTCTGTCGGATCCTCACGGAAGAACTCCATGATGACATGGTCCAAAATCAAGGTTTCATCGGTGATGAGGACCACATAGTGAGGGTGGAAGATCTTGGTATCATTAGCTTTTTCTTCCTCTTTTTGCGCCTTGCGGAGCTTGAGGATCTGGTTAAGACTGTTCAAGACCTGATCGCGTGTCCGCTGATTGTAGACGAAGCTACGGACATTCATG
Organism: uncultured Streptococcus sp.; assembly: GCA_902373455.1. Classification (GTDB taxonomy): domain Bacteria; phylum Bacillota; class Bacilli; order Lactobacillales; family Streptococcaceae; genus Streptococcus. Next base: position 3,098 of record CABKMC010000047.1, on the reverse strand, counting down.
TCTTGCAGAGTTGCATGAGGCAACCAGCGCATCCAATCCCAGCTTTCTTTTTCCTCTTCTGGAATGATCGGAATGATGGTCAGATCATGGTAAGAGTGAAAAACTGCCAATTGGGCAACCAGGAGTTGCAGCTGTTCTAGCACGATAGGCCGAGGGCCGACGTACCCTACAGGTCCCCGATTAAGGCTGGCTACAATCGGAAGATTATCGATCTTTTGATGAGCTTGGAACAGGGCATAGCCTTCTTCTTCCAAGGCATCTTTCTTCCCACTGCGCTCTTCCTGACCATATTTGAGCTCGTAGCTGGTTGGAACCTTGCCCAAGCCCAAACGATAGGCCAAAAAGTCAAAATGAAGCGGTGTTTTTTCGTAGATCCGTGAGTCATAGCGTTTGACCATCTTGGTCAAGTCTTCGATGGCTGGGAAATGGTAAAACATGCCTTCTCGTTGCTTCCGAGAGAGCTGTTCCAAGTCCTTGGCCTTGTCCTTTAGATAGAGATGGTAGAGCTCCACGCGCTCTTTCTTGTCTTCTTTGTATTTCTTACGATTCTTGAAGAAGCCTTGTACCGAAAAGATGACACTGACCACCGACATGGATACCGTCGCGATGATATAGAGCCCCCGCGGTTGGAAAATAGTGATCAAGAGAGTCACCCCAACCATGATGAGAGGAGGCATGATCAACTTCAAGAGTTCATCGGATGGTTTTTGAGGCTCAGCTCCCGGAGGATTGATCAAGATTTTGTCTTCCGAACTCCGGTAGATGATCCGCGGAGACCGGTGGTACTCTGGATAGTCCTTGTAGAAGTCATAACGCGAATGCAAGCGCGGCACTAGATAAGGACTTACTTCTACAGTCCCTTCCACGCCAAATTCTTCTGGATAGAGCTTAAAGGTTACATCTCCAATGGCCAGCTCATCTCCAAAAGCTAGTGGAACAGTCGCTTCAGTAACGAGTTTGTGGTTATGGTAGAGTTTTCCAGATAAGAGCTGGCAAGTCCAGATCTGGTCTTTTTTCACAAGGAGAAAGCGCACGGGATAATGCACGCGCACATCCGCACCCTCTTCATCTGCTACCAGGATTTCTTCCTTGTCTAGCAGTTCATAAGTATGGACTTCCCCTGTCGCCAAGTAGCAGACCACATCTCCAAGGATCTTGCTATTTTTAAGCATGCCCTTGTCTTCCCCATATTGGTAGAAGACTTCTCCTTGACTCCATTGGAAATGAAGGGGATGTTCTTGCGAAGAAATGGTCAACTGAGCCGTTTCTTGATTCGATACGGTCGCTGTTTTCCCCTCTTCTAGCGTTAACTCATAGCGAAAACCTTTTTTATAGAGTATGATACGTTTTTTCATAGACTACTCCTTGTGTTCGCTAGACTCAGTTGAGCTTGCTGTTGTAGAAGACGAGCTTTCTGTTGAGGAGCCTTCTGTAGACGAAGCTGTTGTTGAGCTGCTAGTGGAAGATTTGGTTTCATCTGTCTCTGCTTCCAAGAGTTTAGAGCGGGCATCCCAGTATTTCTTGTATTCGCCCTCTAGCTCAGAGAGTTTCTTCTCGCGCTGTTCACCAGAGAGTTTTTCGCTATCGCGTGTCGCCTTGATTTCTTTACGAAGGGCGTAGATGATCAAGTCTGAATCGTCGATCCGCTTGGCTGTATCCAAGGCTTGGGTAAAGTCATGACGGCCGATATAGATCCAGTAGTGAAGATAGAGACTGTCTGACTTGAGCGTGACGTTGTTGAGGATGACCTTCTTTTGGTCCTCTGAGAAATTCAAGCCTTGCAAATAAGACGTCGCCAACTCATATTTCTGCGTCGTTGGAAGACTGCTTGGAGCTACTCCTTCCAATTCATCGATCACACCGGTATAGTCTACCTTAAGATAGGCTGTATCCGCTTGAAGCAACTTTTCTTTAAAGGGTGCTTGGAAAAAGACCAAATAGATCAAAGGCAAAAGTAAGAGGGCCACTACAGCGGAAAGCCATACGGTTGCCAACTTAAAGATTCGGTGTTGACGGCTTGAAACCAAGGTCAAGGTCTTTTCTTCCTCTTCCTTGCGTTCTTGGTAGGCTTTCTCTAAGAGAGCTTTCATCTCTTCTAAGCTAGAGGCATCACGGATTTCTACCAAGAAATCTGGCAGATCTTCTAATTCAAGCGTCCCTTGATAGAGCTCCATAAAGTCCCAGTCACCAAAAAGAGTAACGGCATAGCACTTAGCCTGGCGCAAGAATTCAACCTGATCCCACTTGCGTGGCACCATCATTCCCGGAACCCCGCGGTAAGCAATCTTGACTTGGGCATCCTTGGTCACAAACAAATTGACCGGATGCAACATAAAGGTCACCGGAAGCTCCAAGGCTGGCGCTAAATCCAAGACATTGATGGCTAGACGCAGACGGTCTGAAACTGGTAATTCTTTGATTTCTTCTGAACTCAAGCCCAGCACATCTGTCTGATAGGTCAGATGAATCTGGTCTTGATCGGCCGTCATGTTTTGCTCTAAAAATAGGGGATGATGGAGATCCAAAATCCATAAATTGCGTAAATCCTGGCTATCCACTTCTGAACGCTTGAGGTCCAGTCGCCAGCTCGTTTCTTCTTTTTCAAAACGGAAGACTTGTTCTTCCAGTGTAAATTGTTCTTCTTTCACCTTACCACTCCTCAATTTCGATCAGATCACCACTCGTGATCGGATACTCTTGTACCACCTTGCCTTCATCAAGCAAGATGCCTTTATTTACCACGCGCAACTGATACTTGCTTCTAGGCTCCATGGCAGACCCAAAGATCTGATCCAATTCCCGAATCAAGCGTCGCACCTCCATCCGCGTTGGGATCCGGAGGTCATGGCTTGCACCATTCATACGGAAGGTGACATTGATATGTTGGTCCATTTAGGCCTCTTTTCTATAGATTCGATAAGAAATATAGCCAGCAATCCCAAAGAGAAGGGCACTCCAAGCCAGCATTTGCAAGGCTGGAATAAAATCCGCCAAACTGGCCGAATTGTCCTCCACATTGGACTCAAATTTAGATAATTTTTGATTTTCCGGCTGGAACAGGTCCGCTTCAGGCCCTGTTTTTTTCTTTCCCTTTATAG
>CABKMC010000046.1 GCA_902373455.1 uncultured Streptococcus sp. | reverse complement strand
AGTCAAAGAAGTGGAACGCGTCGAAGGATCAGACAAATTGCTTCGCTTCCGCCTAGATGCAGGAGATGGTGAAGACCGTCAAATCCTTTCTGGTATCGCGAAATTCTATCCAAATGAACAAGAATTGGTCGGCAAGAAACTTCAAATCGTGGCTAACCTCAAACCACGTAAGATGATGAAGAAATATGTCAGCCAAGGCATGATTCTTTCCGCAGAACACGGAGATCAATTAACAGTCTTAACTGTTGATCCATCTGTACCAAATGGAAGCATCATTGGCTAAACGATAGAGAAAGAAAAAGCTCTCCTGGAAGGGAGAGCTTTTGTTGTGATGATATAGTCCCTATTCATCTGGCCGGTATTCCAGGATATCTCCTGGCTGGCAGTCGAGTTCTTTGCAGATGGCTTCAAGGGTGGTGAAGCGGATGGCTTTGGCCTTGCCTGTTTTGAGGATAGAGAGGTTGGCTGTGGTGATGCCGATTTTGTCTGCTAGCTCATTGGATTTCATCTTTCGCTTGGCCAGCATGACATCTAGATTGACGATAATCATGGTCCCCTCCTTAAATAGTTAGCTCATTTTCTTCTGCGATTTCAATCCCTCTCTCTAATATCTTGCCAAGGACCCATACAATTGGGACGGCAAGGAGAAGTCCCGTGTTAAAGGTCAATCGGAAGGTGAAGGGAAGGAGATAAGCATTGCCACTGGTTTCAAGTGTGCCAGACATAAAGGACAAGACCAATAGGATTTTCCAAGCTCGGTTACAAAGATCAATGTTAGAGTGAGAAAAGATCTTTTCTTTGTAGAGATTTTGGAGGAAGCTGCGAATGGTGATAAGAAGAAAAATATAAATAGCACTAGATGCTAGTGGGAAGAGCAACTGCCAGAGGGGTTGCGGATGTTTGGGGAAGAGCTGGATGCCATTCACATCAAAGGACAAGCGACCTGATTGAATGAGATCTTTAAAAAGCCCCATGCGGGAAAGCAGGTGGACGACCAGTGCGGCCACGGTTATAAAGCCACAGAAGTAAATGAAAGCCGTTAAGACTTCAATGATATCTTTTAAGGTTTTTGAGTTTTTCATCGCAAGCCTCCTTGAAGTTTATTTATTTTTCACTTATAGTATACTCCTTATAAAAAATAAGTCAACAAAAAAGTATCGAAAAACGATAAAAAAATAATGTTAAACAAAATATTATTTTTGAGAAACAGGTAATCTCTGCTATAACTAGTCAGTTTAAACCTAGAAAACCACTACATAGAGGGGAATTTTACTATACTTTCGATTTAGGGTATACTAGTGTAAAGATCTTATTCCATGGAGGTAGTAAAATGAATCTAAAATGGAAGAAAAAATACCTGGGGCCGATTCTGGGGCTGGTCGGAGCAGCTGTTCTGATTGGAGGAGTTTATCTCTACTCTAGTTCCAACATCCAACCAGACCATCAAAAGGAATTTAACCAGACCAGCAAGAAGGTCACCAAGCCAAAAGAAAAAGTCATTGACTTGAGTGGCGATTATGTCTCCAATGAACGGGATGAAGCTAAAATCGAGAAAAAAGGCAAGGCCTGGAAGATCGATTACCAAACGGCTGACGGCAAGGTAGCTGCTGAATTTAGCACGGATTGGAAGGTCGAAGGGTCTAACAAGGTTTCGACAGGCAAGATGAAAAAGTCCGATGGCAATACCGATTTTACAGTAACTGTTCGCGTCTTCAAATATAAGACGGATAAGAAGCCTTTGATTACGGTCACCATGTCCGATAAAAATCCCGACCACGAGATGGTCTTTGCCAACCGAGAGGATTTTTTCAAATCGACAGATCCAAATGATGTTGTCCTTGATGGCAATCTTTCACCGTTTGAAGGTGCTTATTCCAATGATGCCTATGAAAAGGAAATCGCAGCTTCCGGTTTTAAACTTTATGGCTATACTCCAGAAGAGTATTACCAAAACAAGACCAGCGCCTTTCCAAGCATTGTAAATGGTGAGACCGGTTGGACTTTCTGGAGTGGAGGGACTCGGGCGAGTTATCTTTTCAATAAAGAAAAAGAGCCCAAGAAGCGAAAAGGCTATTATGAAGTTTATTTCACTGGGGCAAATGGGACTGCGATCCAAGGGCAAGAGCAAATCTTGTACTTGATCCCAGCAGGTGTGACAGGTCCTGATGGAGTAGCTTCGCAAGAACGTCGGATTCTCTTTGGGGATGTGGCCTTTCGGGATTACCATCTAGAGTGGTGGAAAGCCTACCCGCAACCGAAAAAAGAGAAAGACTTGGATATTGCAGCCATTAACGGAGGCGATTTCTCAAGCCTAGCTGGAACCTGGCGCAATGGCAAAGGTGCTGAGATCGTCATCCAAGCAGATGGGAAAGTCAAGGGCCAAGGTAGCCTCAAGGCCGTTGCGGACTCAGATAAGAAGAGCAAGATCCCTTATGTTGAAATGAAGATGGGTGAGACCGGTGCGGCGATTGGACTGCTGAAAATTGGCTTCCAAAATCCAGATGGAGACCAGTCTGACACCAGCAAGCCACGTCTGGTGCTCACGCAATCTGCAGGAAACTACCCAGCTGATCAATATTTCTACCGTCAATAAAAGAGAGTGGGACAGAAATCGGCAATTCGTTAGAATTCGATTTCGTCGTCCCACCTCTGTACAGTTGAGTAGGGCTGTAAAAGCTGATGAAATCAGCGTAGTAGAGCCCACTCAACCACTGCGTCTTGCTCGACAATCCAAAGACAATTGAGAGGCTAGGACTTTTGTCCCAGCCTCTTTTTTACTGTAAGAAAGGCTCGTGGGGTCTAGGAAATTGTTAGTCTCTAGCATTAAAAGGAAAAATATGCAAAAAAGACTTGACAAAGCAAATGATTAGCAGTATTATTAACTAGTTAATTAACTGATTAATAAACTAGTTAACAAAAAATAAAAAAGAGGTGAAGGATGAAAAGGAGAAAAATGAAGGTGCTGGGACTCTTGTTCCTCGGTTTCTTTCTGCTTGCAGCTTGTGCTAGTCAAGGAAATGCAGGCAAGCCCCCTTCTAAAAAAGGTCTCAAAATTGTCACGAGTTTTTATCCCATCTATGCTCTGGTTAAGGAAATCTCTGGGGATCAAAATGACATCTGGATGGTTCAGTCCGGTGCAGGGATCCATGATTATGAGCCCTCAACCAAGGAAGTGGCCCAAATCTATGATGCGGATGTATTTGTCTATCATTCTCAGATCCTGGAATCATGGGCTGGTCGTTTAGATCCTAATCTACAAGGTTCTAAGTTACAGGTGATCGAAGGTAGCCAAGGAATGACCCTTGATAAGGTGGCTGGATTAGAGGATGTCGAGGCTGGGCAAGGAAAAGAAGCCAAGCAACTGTATGACCCGCATACCTGGTTGGACCCTGCGAAAATTGCAGAGGAAGGAAAGATTATCGCCCAGCGCTTGGGAGAGATCGATCCAAAGAACAAGGAGCTCTATCAGGCCAATGCCCAAAAGCTTGAAAAGCGCTGTGAGGAACTAGTAGCTCGCTACCAGCCTGTCTTTGACAAGGCCAAGCAAAAGACTTTTGTGACCCAGCATACGGCCTTTTCTTATCTGGCCAAACGCTTTGGTCTCAAGCAGTTGGGGATTGCAGGGATTTCCCCTGAGCAAGAACCAACCGCCCGGCAATTGGCGGAGATCCAGCAGTTTGTCAAAGATTATCAGGTGAAAACGATCTTCGTAGAGAAGCACACGTCGTCAAAGGTGGCAGATAGTATCGCCAAGGCAACAGGGGCGCGTGTCAAGGTCTTGGATCCACTGGAAGCCGATCCGCAAAACGATAAGGATCTATTAGAAAATTTAGAAGAAAATATGGCGACTTTAGCCAAGGAATTAGAGGAGTAAATCAAGAATGAAGAAAAAGGGAACGATTGGATTGGTAGCGACCTTGGGAATAGGACTATGTGCCTATGCGCTCAGTCAGCAACCACAAGCTAAGGAAGAGAAAAAGAATCAGATTCAGTATCTACAGGCAGAAAAGAAAGCGTCATCGTCTGCCTCCAGCAAAAAGGAAGACAGCATCGAAGCGGTCAATGCCAAGGAAAAGACTCAGGCAGAGCAGATTGTCATCAAAATTACGGATGAAGGCTTTGTCACTTCTCATGGGGATCATTTTCATTACTATAGTGGCAAGGTCCCATTTGATGCCATCTTTAGTGAGGAGTTGATTTTGCGGGATCCAACCTATCAGCTACAAGAAGCTGACATCGTGAGCAAGGTCAAGGATGGCTATATTATTAAACGCGCTGGTAAATACTATCTCTACTTAAAGGATGCGCAGCATACGGTCAATGTACGCTCGATCGAAGAGATCGCTCAACAACAAAAAGGAGGCGCTAAAGAAGAAGGGGAAACGGGATCGGTGCAAGCGAGCTCCTCGCACAAGGCAGGCAAGACCCGTGACTTCCGTCAACCTAGTCAAGCGCTGAAAGAAGGAAAGACTCTTGAGATGTTGACGGCTAAGAACCATACAGCTGGTGGCTATCGTACGGACGATGGTTATGTCTTTAGCCCTGGAGATGTCATTTCAGATACTGGAGACGGCTTTATTGTGCCCCATGGTAGCCATTTCCATTATATTCCAAAGAGTGCCTTATCTGCTGGCGAGTTAGCAGCAGCCCTTTCGGCCTTAGGTGGTCAAGCTGGCCATCAGGCTCTAGCTGGAGCAAGCACAGAACAAGGGCAAGGGACTCCAAATCAAGCCTCTCCAAGCTTAGGAAAACAAGCTAGCAACCAGCCGTCAGCCAGTCCAACCCCTACACAGACGACACCAGTGCCGTCTAAACCAGTAAACTCGAAACCGACTTCAACGCTCAGCAATCTGATGGAAGAATTGCAGAAAACACCTCTGTCTTCTCGTCATGTGGAGTCTGATGGTTCTGTCTTTGATCCAAGTAAGATCACCAAGTGGACCGATCAAGGAATTGTCTACCCTCACGGGGATCATTTCCACTTTATCCCTTACAGCTCCCTATCTCCTTTAGAACGTGAGCTGGCGCGGCAATTCCAACTGCTTCGGGCCCAAGGTGCTACTACACCTGCTGAAATAAGTCCAAACCGGCCTTCAAGTCCAAGTACAAAACCAATTGACCATGATCACGAGCATGAACATGGAGATAGTCACGAGCATGAACATGGGGATAGTCATGGGGATAGTCACGAGCATGAACATGGGGACAGTCATGATCACGAGCACGAAGAGGAGCACGATCATGGTTTCCATGCAGACATGGTCATCAGTAAGGACGAGGACGGTTACATGGTCGCTCATGGCAACCACGCTCATTATTTCTATAAAAAGGACCTCTCTCCTCAAGAGATTGCAGCAGCAGAGGCAACTCTGGCAGGTAAGAAAGAAGAGTCCAAGGGACAGCCACTGACAGATGATGTCGCCAGCTATTCTCGCGATGCCTCAGATGAGGAAAAGATCCAGTACATCAGTAAGACCTACGGCGTCCCTCGTGAGGCCATTAAGATTTCCAATGGTTTCTTTGTCTTTAACAATCCAGACCAAGAATACGATCCGACCCACATCCACCCTTATGCCGTTCGGAAGGAACACGTTCGGATTCCACTTGAGACGGGTAATCCTGAACTAGACTTTATCAATGAACTCTATGCAACAGCCCTTCGCTCGGGGATTTCTCCTTATAGCCTCCAGATTGAAAATGGTCAGTTTGTCATCCCACATGGCGATCACAACCACTACATCAAGGTGCGATCAGCGGGACTAGCAGACTACTTAGCTCATCGCCTTCCTACCATCCAATCGCCTTACAAAAAAGGAGACTTGAATAAAAAAGCAGTAGAGGACAGAGTCAACCAACTTTTAGCAGAAAGCCGGACTCTTTACGCTTCTGATCCATTGCAGCAACGACGGATTGAGCTCATCTTGGGCCACTTCTTGGAAAATGTCAAGAGCTTCCCAAGTAACTCGACGGAAGGCTACCTGGCCAGTCTCAAACAGGTTGATGAGCAATACATCCATGCGACTCAAGCGATCAAACCAAAAGAAGAGACAGCCCTCGATCGTCGATACCAAGAATTGCTGGAACAAGTGCGCTTGCTAGACACAGAAGCCTTCCAACTGAAGAAGGAAGGGTTGGTCTCACAACTGCAGGAAGCCTATGCTGCCAAGGACAGCAAGCGTTTAGAGCAGGAAGGGAAGCTATTAGAAGCTGTTCAGGAGATGCAAGATCGGACGGGTGTGACATCGGTCGACTATCTCAAGTACTTCTATCAAAGCTTGAGCGATGCGCGCTTGACGCCAGAATTGCGCACCAAGGCGGCAGATCTAGCTTTGAAACTCTATCGGGCCCAAGCCTTTGAAGAAGCCTGGGATGCTAAGGCTCACTTTATGGAACTCTACCAAACCAAGCAGGCAATTGACCAGCTCTTCTCTCAAGAAAAAGGCCAAACCTATCCTATTGAAAAAACAGTTTTGGATCAAAAAGGAAGTCAGGCCCCATCTTATAACTTAGCGGTCTATGATTTCCTCAAGGGATTATATGGAGAGTTGGACAAGGCGACAGAATCCCGTCAACGAACCAGCATCCTGACAGGTCTCTCAGAGCAAATCCAGTCGCTCTTGCCACAAGTCGAAGACCAGGCCAAACGAACTGCCTTTGAAGCAAGTTTGGCTCAACTTGGAAATGAGACGGATCCAGACAAGGCTATTGCAAGTGGACAAGCTCTGTTACGCGAAATCAGTGACACCATTGAAAAGCAAAAACAAAAGCAAACAGAAGAGCCTCAGATTGGGGATGTCGCCCTTTATCAACAGCTCTATAACCAATTGATGGCGCTTCACCAACAATTGCAGGACAAGGGGGCTAGTGATGCTGTATTTGATCGCTTAGAAGCTCTCTTTGACCAATTGGCTAATCCAAAGAGTGACAAGGCAGCCTTACTACAGGCTATCCAAGCCTTTCAGGCAGAGTTAGCAGCAGTGCCATCTGCAAGCGAAGCGGGGAAACCTGCTAGCACGGTCGAAACGCCTGTAGCTACAGAAACTCCGGTAGAAAAAGAATCAGCAGCTTCAGCAGGGAACAACACTGCCACAACTGAGACAGAAACAGAGCCTGCAAGCCCAGCTTCCATAGAAGAAGGCACGCCAGATGCTCCATCTTCTCAGAAACAGTAGAAAATAGAAAATCATCTGAAAGACATTTCAGATGATTTTTGCGTTCTAGTGAATAGAAGAGGTGGTCTCTTTTTTCAGTTGTTGAGTCTCACTCCTTGTGCTCTAGGAGCAGTGGCGAGGAAAGCTCGACTGATTTTTTTCGCTTGAAAAATGCGGCCATTTGAACCAGGATGCGGGGAACCGTCTGCCATTTTTTCCAAGCTTGAAAGCGGGTGTCGATGAGCTGCTTGGCCAAGCGTTCTAACATTTCCCGCTCGGTTGGATCCAAATCTTGGGCATTTTGGAGGATTTCCTTGGCCTTAGCTAGCTGTTTGAGATCGGTTAGATCATTGATGGAAGTGATGCCGGCATCCAGAAAAATGCCAAAAAAGGTGTCAAAAAACTTCTTGCGCTCCTCTGCCGATGTTTCGCGAACCCATTGCTTCAAGGTCAGATCGGTCTGTTGGCTATCGGGACTGGTTTCAGAAACGGTCACAAAGCTGTAGTCCTTGATTTCCCAAGTAAAGGCGTCGTGCTGGGCAAAGCCACCAAAAGCGCGACTTTTGACAATGGTCGTCGGTTCTGGCACTTCCAACATCATGCCAACGATGGATCCTTGAGGGACAAATCGACGAATGTTTGGGGACGTGCGCTGGTAGCCTTCGGTTTCGATAATGGCCTTGTTGAGGCCAGGAGCATCGTAGCTGTAGATCGCGTCGACCCGCTCAAATAAGGAATCAGGTAGATAAGAGCAGGCATAGGTCGCAAGGTTGCCCCCTTTGGAGTGACCGGCCACTAAGAAGCGTCCTTTCGGAAATTCCTTCATGACATGTTGAAGGTAGCTGGCTGCGCGCTTCTGAGCTGGAACATGGTCCATATAGGTCATGTGGAAGTCTTCCTTCCAGCCGATCAAGGTGTCATCCGTTCCTCTGAAAACGACCAAATACGTATCCAGACTAAGCCGATAGGTCATGGCCGCAAACTGTTTTTGCACATCGGGATCGTATTCATCGACATAGTTGAGGAGTTTGATGTTCTTAAAGCGCTTTGAAGTAGCCAACTCATCGACTAATTGCAGGTGCTGGTTACTCACGATGAAATCGGTGGTCCGATCGATCAGTTCCATCGCATCAGACAGGCGCACTGGAATTCCTGTTGTATCTCCTTGAGGCACAATGTGTCCAAAGGGCAGATAGGTCAGCTCTGTCAATGCGAGAACATCCAGTTCATTGAAAGAACGGTCATAAATGGAATCGTAGGTCACTTCTTTTAGGTAATCAAAAATCGTCGACATCTGTGCCTCCCGTGTCTTATTTCTTTCAGTATAGCACAAAAATGGATGGAGAAAAAGCGACTCCCATCAAGAAAGTAGGCCCCAGCTCTTCTTTCCCTCTGAAACAGCCTTTTTCTCTGCTGTTTAATCTGTTATAAT
>CABKMC010000045.1 GCA_902373455.1 uncultured Streptococcus sp. | reverse complement strand
ATATCATTTGCATAGTAAAGCGGAATAATCTGAGCCATCAAGGCCACATGTTCATGGTGTTGAAAATTTCTGGCCTTATCCATAAAATTCTCAATCGTCACATGGATATTGTCCAAAATTTCAAAGAAGCGCGACGTAGCCAGATCCGACTCCCCCAATTCAAAACGGGATAACTGGGAGGTCGAGCAAGCTTCTCCTGCAGCTTCTTTCAATGAATAATTTTTACTGATTCGAAATTCACGAAAAACTTTGCCTAAATCTTCCATTTATTCCACCTGCTCTGACAGTTCTGCCCACTCTTCCATGACCGCTTCCTGCTGGACACTTAGTTGGTCCAGGTCACTCTGGAGTTGAACTAAGTCGGCTGCATCATTGGTGCTATGCATGGTTTCGGTGATGGCTTGGATTTTTTGATCAAGCTCTTCCATCTCCGCTTCCAATTGCTCAATGCGACGGGTGATTTTCCGGAGTTCCTTCTGATTTTGCTTTTGCAGGTGATAGTCATTGCTGGTGACTTCTTCGCTCGAAGAAACAGGCACAGTTTCTGCTTGCGCTGCAGCAAGGGCCTCTAACTCCGCTTTTTTCTCCAGATAATAATCGTAGTCTCCTAGATAAGGAGTTGAGCCCTCTTCTGAGAGTTCCAAGACCTGTGTAGCCACCCGATTGATAAAGTAGCGGTCGTGGCTGACAAAGAGCAGGGTCCCATCAAAATCAATCAAGGCATTTTCCAGTACTTCCTTGCTATCGATGTCCAAGTGGTTGGTCGGCTCATCGAGAATCAAGAAGTTGTTATTTTCCATGGAAAGCTTGGCCAATAGCAAGCGGGCCCGCTCTCCACCTGACAGCATGCCAACGGTTTTCTTGACATCATCCCCAGAGAAAAGAAAGGCTCCCAGGCGATTGCGAATTTCTACTTCTGGTGTCAGTTTAAAGTCATTCCAGAGCTCATCCAAGACACTGTTGTGAGGCGTTAGTTTACTTTGGGTCTGGTCATAGTAGCCCACCTCGACATTGGCCCCAAAACGAGCTTCACCCTTGATAAAAGGAATCTGCCCGACGATGGACTTGATAAGAGTAGATTTCCCGATCCCATTTGGTCCCACAATAGCGACCGCATTCATCTTGCGGATATCCAAATTAATAGGCTCTGACAGGATTTGATCGTCATAGCCGACAGCTGCCTCTTCTACTGTCAAGACGACATTGCCAGAGGCCTTATCAGAATGGAAGGTCATATGGGCAGACTTGGTCCCAACTTCGGGCTTGTCTAGGCGCTCCATTTTTTCCAACTGCTTGCGACGAGACTGGGCCCGCTTGGTGGTCGACGCCCTCATCAAATTGCGATTAACAAAGTCTTCAAGTGCTGCAATTTCTTTTTGTTGTTTCTCGTAGTTCTTGGCTTCGGTCAGGAGTTTTTGCTCTTTTTGCTCGACAAAACTGGAGTAATTACCGACATAGCGGTCTAAAGAATGCTTGGTCAAGTCCAGTGTAATGGTTGCGACCTTATCTAAGAAATACCGGTCGTGGCTGACAATGAGAAGGGCTCCACTATAATTAACCAGATAGTTTTCCAACCAGGCGATGGTCTCAATATCCAAGTGGTTGGTTGGCTCATCCAACACCAAGAGATTTGGCTTTTCCAAGAGCATCTTGGCCAGAGCTAGACGGGTATTTTGCCCACCAGATAACTCTTCAATCTTCATCTGCCACATGGACTCATCAAACTTGAAGCCGTTTAAAATGGCGCGGATATCTGCCTCATAGGTGAAGCCACCAGCTTGACGGAATTCTTCCGATAGCCGGTCATAATCCTGCATGAGTTTTTCTAAGTCAGCCCCTGTTTTTTCCCCCATCTCCAGCTCCATCTGCCGTAAAGTTTTCTCCGTCTTACGGAGATCGTCAAAGACATGGAGCATCTCATCGTAGATGGTATTGGACGACTCAAAGCGGCTATCCTGAGCCAGATAGGAGAGAGAAAGGTCGCGCTTTTTATTGATTTCACCATAAGTCGGCTCTTCTTCTCCCACCAAGATTTTCAAAAGCGTAGACTTGCCGGCTCCGTTCTTTCCGACCAGAGCAATCCGGTCCCGTTCATCCACTTGCAGGCTGATATTATCAAAAAGAACCTCCCCTGCAAAAGAGCGTTCAATTTTGTTGGCTTGTAAAATAATCATGTCCCTATTTTACTATCTTTTTACGGATTAAACAAGGGAAGACGAAGCATCAAAAAAATCCTGAGCCCCTTGAGGCCCAGAACTTTTAGCAAGTATTTTAAAACTCATTATTCCTTGTATAATTGCCGGACTGCTTCTACATCTGAATCCTGGATACTGTAGAAAGAGCCAGCTGGTTGCATGACCGATTCTCCATCTGTGTGGTCCAACCCAATCGCATGGCCTAGCTCATGCTCAGCTGTATTGACAATCCGATCATAACTATAGTTATAGATATAATTTAACAGATAATGGCGATTGAGGCGAACTGTGATGTGGGTGAACCGATTGGTTAAGAGGTTAGTTTGAGAGGCAGTCTCTCCTGCTGCAGAAACGGATGCGTTGTCCATCTCGGTCAAGACCACATTGGCTTCTTTTTCATTTGTGACCAGCTTGAAAGTAAAGGCACCTGTTTGGTTCCAAGCCTCAATAGCATCCCGATAAGCTTTTACAAAAGTTTGACTGATATTGGGATCCAGGTAGACCGTGGCTTCCGCTTTTTCCCAGCGAGCACCGCTATGCTCATGATTGTCCGTCTGCGTGGTCTGTGAGCTAGACGTCATCCCAAAGCGCGATGCAAAACCCTGATCTCCAAATAAATTGCCGACTTGATAAACAACCTTTTGGGCAGCTCGCCCAACTCCATCCATACCAGAACTAGGAGAATCTGTAAAATAGATGATCCCCACTAGGACGAGAAAACTGATGGCAATGGTCCAGAAAAATCCCCAAAAAAGACTCCAAGCCATGCGAAGGATTCCTCTGAAAAATCGAAAAATGGTTCTCATACATTCTCCTTTCTCTTAAAGAAGGTATGCAATTGTAACACCCCATTCTTAAAAATAACTTAAATAGCCATGCTTTCTGGCTTATTGATGGACGGTTACTTTTCCTGTCTGGTAATCCAGGCTAATCCCACTTTGAACATTGGGAACAAAGACATTGAACTCAAGGGTCCCATCACTCGATTTGGCTTCGATCTGTGATCCTAATGGAATCAAATCTTTCGGCTGGTTGTAGATCAAGGTCACCCGATAGCGGATCCGCTTGTTCTTATCCAGTGCTTTTCGCACCAGGGTCTCGTAGTAGTTTTGACCAGTGGAATGAGGGTCATTGGCTTGATTGGACCAAGCCGTTTGTACAGCGATATTTTTGGGATTGCTCGTTGAGGCATCAAAGCCTTTGAGATTACCGATCAAGGCATAGCCCAATAGGTGGCCCCGATCCACAGCATGGTCATACTCACCGGACAGATTATGGACCTGATGCCAACCTGCTGGTTTCCAATCGGTTAGGCCACTTCCTGTTGCATCTCGATCTCTGTACTGGCGAGTCGCCTTGGTCATAATAGCGTTCGCAACGGTCGGTACGATCTTTCCATTGACTTCTTTTGTCTTGTTATCCGCATAGGGTTGACTAGCCACGCTGGCATCCAGATCTGTGCGATTTCCCTTAACTACAAAGGCTCCAGCACCATTCCATTCCAAGTCATTTCCCAATTGTGAACGAGCAGATTTCGTTAATACAGAGCTAGCTAACTCTTTACTAGGTGTTTCTTGTTGGCTACTCGTCACCACCGAAACAACCTGATCTGTCGCTTCTTTTACCGTCGGTTGATTGAAATAATAGCCCCCAATAACTAGGGCCGTTGCCACCACAAAACCTGCTAGGGTTTGTTTGGTTCGTTTGCTTACTGTTTGTTTTGCCATACATCTCTCCAAAAAAGAGCAGCGCTAGATGGGTCACTGACTCGATTCGCTGCTCTCCTTTTTACTCAATTTTAGTTAAAAACTTATTTGCCTGTTAGTTTTCCAATGATCTCTGACCAAGTGTCCGGAGAGAGAATGGACCATGGATTTTTTCCATCTCCAATCACTCCATAACCAATGACCAAACCAACTGCAAAAATGATGATTCCAATCACAGCCAACAGGAGGACAATTCCTAGCTGTTTTCCAACATAGCGAAGATTAGTTTTCATCGTCTTCTTCCTCTACACGTTTCACGTCTGCACCAAGTGCCACCAATTTCTCATGGAATTGATAATAACCACGGTCTAAGTGACTTAATTTGCTGACCTTTGTTTCTCCTTCTGCTACCAAGCCCATCAAGACCAAGGTTGCACTTGCTCGTAAATCGGTCGACATGACCTCTGCACCTTGGAAGCTTTCCCCTCCAACGATACGAGCTGTATCCCGCATAATATCCGAGTGAACGCCCATCCGACGCATTTCTTCCAAATGCTGGAAGCGATTCTCAAAGACCGTTTCAATCATGGTAGACTCACCTTTAGCCATGGCCATCAAGGCTGTGAATTGAGCCTGCATATCGGTTGGGAATCCTGGATATGGAAGGGTTTTAACGGTCACTGGACGGAGCTTACTGATATCCGATTGAATCCGAATTCCATTTTCTTCTTCGGTTACCGTCACTCCCATCTCCTGCATCTTAGACAGCAGCGGACGGTTGTGTTCCCAAATGGCATCTTCGATCAAGACATCTCCACCGGTCATGGCTGCCCCAATCATAAAGGTTCCAGCTTCGATGCGGTCTTGTACAACATTGTGGTCTGCCCCATGCAAGCTCTCCACACCGACGATGGTTAAGGTCTCAGTTCCTGCCCCCTTGACAGTAGCTCCCATTTTGTTGAGCAAAAGAGCTAGGTCGACAATCTCAGGTTCCCGCGCAGCATTTTCAATCACGGTGACTCCATCAGCCAAGGTTGCAGCCATCATAATATTTTGTGTCGCCCCTACTGATGGGAAGTCCATATAGATATGTGCTCCCTTGAGACGATCTGCTTTCGCTTCAATATAGCCGGCCGTTTGTGTAATTTCAGCCCCCATGGCTTCCAGACCTTTGAGATGGAGGTCTATTGGACGACTACCGATCGTACAGCCTCCAGGCATGGAAACCTTGGCATGGCCATTGCGTGCCAAGACAGGACCCAAGACAACGATAGAGGCCCGCATCTTGCTCACATACTTATAAGGCGCTTCCTCTGATAATTTTTCTTGCGCATCTACGACAACCGTATTTTCTTCTTCATTGAAGGTCACTTGTGCATTCAAGCCACGAACGACATTGTTCATTGTGAAGACATCTGATAAAACAGGGACGTTTTTTAAGGTCGTCACGCCCTCACTTGCAAGGACTGTTGCAGCAAGAAGCGGAAGGACAGCGTTTTTTGCTCCTTCGATTTTGACAGTTCCAACTAGTCGATTATTTCCACCATTAACGATTATTTTTTCCATACGGGATTGTTCTCCAATTTCTTAAAGTCACGACTTCTATCATACCATATTTTTGATAAAATGTGGCTAGAATTGGCCAATAAAAATCTGCCGACTCATCTCATACACGCTGATAAAAAATGAGCTGGCTAGATAGCCGATTCCAATGCTGAGCATCAAGATCAAAAAACGGATTTTAACAGCATTTTCAGTACTTACTTTTAAAAACTTTTCCCATTGAACTAGGTTCAACAATAGGTAATAGGCAAAAAAGATAAACAATAAATGGCTTGAAAAGTTAAAAATCATTTGGATCATACAGCTATTATACCATATTTGATTCTCACTTTCTTCTTTTGATTCTCACTCAACAAAAATAAGGCGAGGACAAGACCTCTACCTTATTTTTTAATATGTTATAAACGATTTCCGACATTAATCCGGTTAATGGCGCGTTGAAGAGCAATTTTAGCACGACGTTCCATATCAACCGAATGCTGATCTTTGGCTTCTTCAATCGCTTTTTCAGCTCGCAGTTTGGCACGTTCTGCACGACTAATGTCGATATCTCGAGCACGTTCGGCAGAATCGGCAACAATGGTAATAACATTATCTGCTACTTCGATAATCCCCCCATTGACTGCAATCCAATCAATATGTTTGTCATCGTCGACACGACGAACCTTTACTTGGTCTACAGCCAAAACCGCAATGGTATTGATATGATGAGGTAAAATCCCTAATTCACCATCAATTGTCTTGACAGATACAAATGCGGCATGATGATCATAAACCAGTCCATCCGGTGTAACGATTTGGACGTTCATTTGACTCATCTTTCACCTCTTCTTAGAATCCCATTTTTTCAGCTTTGGCAATCACATCTTCGATCGATCCAACACCACGGAAGGCATCTTCAGGAAGATGGTCATATTTTCCGTCCAAGATTTCTTTAAAACCACGAACAGTTTCTGCAACAGGTACGTATGAACCAGGTTGACCGGTAAATTGTTCGGCAACGTTGAAGTTTTGTGACAAGAAGAATTGGATCCGGCGAGCACGAGCAACCAAGGTCTTTTCTTCGTCAGACAATTCATCCATCCCCAAGATCGCAATGATATCTTGCAATTCATGGTAACGCTGAAGGACGCGTTTGACCTCAGATGCTACTGCATAGTGTTCTTCTCCTACGATTTCTGGAGAAAGGGCACGTGAGCTTGATGCCAATGGGTCCACCGCCGGGTAGATCCCCAATTGTACCAATTTACGTTCCAAGTTGGTTGTTGAATCCAAGTGGGCAAAGGCGGTTGCTGGCGCTGGGTCTGTATAGTCATCGGCTGGCACATAGATGGCTTGGATGGATGTAACAGAACCTTTCTTGGTTGACGTAATCCGTTCTTGCAATTGCCCCATTTCAGTTGCCAAAGTAGGTTGGTAACCAACGGCTGAAGGCATCCGTCCCAAAAGGGCTGATACTTCTGAACCGGCTTGGGTGAAACGGAAGATATTGTCGATAAACAAGAGAACGTCCTGACCTTCGACATCACGGAAGTATTCCGCAATGGTCAAACCAGTCAAAGCAACACGCATCCGTGCTCCAGGTGGCTCATTCATTTGTCCAAAGACCATGGCTGTTTTTTCGATAACGCCAGATTCTTTCATTTCCCAGTAAAGGTCATTCCCTTCACGTGTCCGTTCCCCAACACCAGTAAATACTGAGATCCCACCGTGTTCTTGGGC
This sequence comes from uncultured Streptococcus sp., assembly GCA_902373455.1. GTDB lineage: Bacteria > Bacillota > Bacilli > Lactobacillales > Streptococcaceae > Streptococcus. Next base: position 1,421 of record CABKMC010000045.1, on the reverse strand, counting down.
AATGTTGTGAATCAATTCTTGGATCAAAACGGTCTTACCAACTCCGGCACCACCGAAGAGTCCGACCTTCCCACCTTTCAAATAAGGGGCTAAGAGGTCAATGACCTTGATCCCTGTTTCAAGAATTTCTTCTGAAGTAGAGAGCTCGTCAAAGGATGGAGCTTTTTTGTGGATGGAGTCACGAGGAGCATCCTCAGCAAAAGGTTGATCCAAGTCAATGGTATCTCCAAGAACATTGAAGACACGTCCCAAGGTTTCTTTTCCGACAGGAACAGAGATTGGACGACCTGTGTCCAAGACTTCCATTCCACGGGTTAAACCATCGGTTGATTCCATGGCGATGGTCCGTACGACCCCATCACCAAGTTCCAAAGCTACTTCAAGAACGACTTTTGATTTTTGTTGGTCATTTTTATAGACTACAAGCGCATTATTGATCTCAGGAAGTTTATCTCCAACGGAAAAGGCAACGTCTACGACGGGACCTACGACCTGAGAAATTTTGCCTAAACTCATGTCATTCTCCTATTCTAAGTAATTTCTACTGCTCAAAAGTTCTCTTTCAAGCATCTGTTTTTGTATTTAAAATTGTATCCGACAACTATTCAAGGGCGCTAGCACCCGCAACGATTTCGGTAATTTCTTGTGTAATCGCTGCTTGACGAGCACGGTTGTATTGAATCGTTAATTCATCAATGACTTTCTTGGCATTGTCTGTTGCAGTTTGCATGGCCATCATCCCAGCAGCATTTTCAGCTGTTTTAGCATCAATAATGGCACCATAGATCATGCTTTCAGCAAATTGAGGAAGCAATTGATCCAAAATGGCATCTCGACTAGATTCCAATTCTAGATTCAATACATAGTCCTCATCCGCTTCATTGGGGTCCAAATCAATAATTGGAAGCATTTGTTCCACCCGCATTTGACTCGTCAAACTGTTGACGTGGTGGTTGTAACAGACGTACAACTCATCAAACAAGCCTTCCTGATACATTTGGACTGTTTTCGAAATGATCTTGCGAACTTCCTTAAAGCTAGGCTGATCAGGCAAACCACGCAATTCATAAACCGGCTGAATCCCACGGGCACGGAAGAAATCCGCACCGACGCTTCCAATACAGATCACTTCAAAGTCATCTCCAGTTGGATGGTATTCTGCCTTCATTTCCATCATGGTTTTAAGGATGGAGGCATTGTAACCCCCGACCAAACCACGATCAGATGTAATAACGATATAAGCTGTCTTTTTTACCGGACGACTCACCAACATCGGATGGGACTTGGTATTTTCTGTTTCATGTCCATGGAGCAAGTCTGTTAAGAGCTTACGAACCTTAGCAGCATAAACCTGAAAATCCTTGGCTGCCTGCTCAGATTTACCAAGTTTGGCAGCGGACACCATCTGCATGGCATTGGTG
>CABKMC010000044.1 GCA_902373455.1 uncultured Streptococcus sp. | reverse complement strand
TGGTACATCAGCTTTAACTGTTGCTGGGATATCAAATTTGTAGTAACGTCCAAAGGCGAATTTAGTTGTGTCAATGATTTGAGTGTTTTCTGCATCACCCAATGACTTCGTGAAGCCAGCTTTAAGAGTTGCAGTCATCACACCATTTTCAACCTTGATGTCGAATTTGTTTGTTACATCGTCACCAGTTACTGAGTCATATGCTTTGATTGCTGAACCATCTACATCAACTTTTGTTTCATCGAAGTCATCAGTAATTCCTACTGATTGAACGTTTTCTTTGTTAGTTGCTGAGAATTTAGTTGTATCTAACCATACTTGATAGTAGAGTTTATCTCCGCGGTTAACAGTCTTCGTATTGATGTTTTCTGCTTCATTGTTGTTTGTTTTATCAACATATGGATCAGTATTTGTTTCACCATATTTATCAGTCAACTCAGCATCATCATCAAGAAGTTTGTTATCAGTGATTGAGTATTTAGCTGTATTCAATACATACTTCTCTGGTTGGAACTTAGGTTCTGTTGGAGGTGTTACGGTATTGTTGAACTCTTTGTCAGCTGGTTCAGTTACGTTAGCAACCAATGCTTTAGCTGTACCGTCGTGAGATACTGTTACAGTTACTTCTGCCTTCATTGTATCGTAAGTGACAGTTGCGTCTGTACCTTTCACCTCTGTTACAGAGTAAGTGTAAGTACCTTCTTGACCCTTCTTGTATTTAAGGGCAGTGACTTTTTCACCAGCTTTATTTGTGTACTCTACTGGAGAGAATTTAATCTTACCATCTGCATCGTTGGTTGCCGTTGCGATCACAACATTGTCGCTATCTTTCAACTCAAATGTAAATTCGCCAGCTGTTAGCGCACGACCTTCCAAACGTTTTGTGAAGTTGAACTCTGCAGTGATTGGTACACTGTTCACACGTTTTTGAGTTGGTTTTTCTGGAGTTTCAACAGATTTGCTTACTGGGTTGTAAACGTGAACGATTTGGTTGGCTTTGTTTTCGATGTCTACCCCACCTGCAACGTCTGCTTTAACAGTCGCTGGGATATCGAATTTATAGTAGCGACCAAATGCAAATTTAGTTGTGTCAATAACTTGAGTGTTATCAGCATCACCTAAAGATTTGTTCATAGAAGCTTTAGATGTCGCTGTAATGACTCCGTTAGCTACTGTAATATCAAATTTAGATGTTACATCAACTCCTGTTACGCTATCGTATGCTTTAATATCAGCAGAGTTAACAGTTAATTTGTCTGCATCGTAAGTATCAGAGATACCAACAGATTGGATGTTGTTTTTGTCAGTGAAGTTTTTAGTATCTAACCATACTTGGTAAACTAATTTATCACCACGTTCAACAGTCTTCGTATTGATGTTTTCTGCTTCATTGTTGTTAGTTTGATCAGCATATGGATTAGCATTTGTTTCAGTGTATTCATCTTGTAATTCATTATCATCGTCCATTAATTTTGTACCTGTTAGGTCAAATTTTTCTTTGTTAAGAACGAATTTTTCTGGTTGGAATACAGGCGTTTCTGGAGGAGTGATTTTGTTGTTGAATACTTTATCTTCCTTACCATCAGTTGATGCTCCGTTATCATCTACCCCACCTGTTGATGATACGTTTGTTACAGTTGTAAGAGCATGACCATTCTTAGCAACTTCAACAGTGATGGTTGCCTTCATAGTGTCATACGTCATACCTACTTCTTTAGTTGCAGGGATCACTTCTTCTACTGTATAAGTATGAGTACCTACTTTAGTGTTGTCAAATGACAATTCAGTAAATGTTACAGTTCCATCTTTTTTGTTGGCTACCGTTTCAACTTCTTGTCCGTTTTCATCTTTAAGAACGAATTTGAATTCTCCGTCTTTAAGCTCACGTCCAGCTAATTTCTTAGTGAAGTCGAATTTAGTTTTAACTGGTGCTACAACATAGTTGTTGAAGATTTTATCATCAGCACTTGATTTGAATCCACCTTCAGCACTGTATTTAACTGAAGCTTGTAAATTACCTTGAGCGTTCTCCGTTACATTAACAGTCATCGTAACAGTCATTGCATCGTAGTCAACGTTTGTATCAGAACCCTTTTGTTCAGTGATTTTGTATTTATATGTGCCAACTTTAGTAAAGGTAAGTTTGCTAAATGTAGCTTTACCATCTTTATTAGTAACTGTTTCTTCGTGCTTGTCAGGAGTACTCTTCTCTTCTGTTAATTTGAAACTGAATTCACCATCAACAAGCACACGTCCTTCCAATTGTTTTTCAACTTCTGGAGTGACTGTTACTGGTTCTTGCTTCACGTAGTAGTAAACAGGTTGTTTATACGGTGTTAAAGAGTTAAGCAAGTCAACGTTTGTACCTATTTGTACATATGCACCATTTTCTAATTGACTATTTGGTGAAAGGTGTCCGATACCATCTCCTAAGAATGGTACGAATACCGTTTTCTTAGGTGTATATCCCGCTGCAGTTTGGAAGTCAAATGGAACTTCTACTCCATTAGGATGGTTTACACCTTTATTATCTGTGAAAGCAATTGTGTTAAGAGGTGATTTCTTAACTGCTAAATCTTCTTTATTGTAATCACCTGGTTTAATAGGCTTCGTTTCTGCTAGCAACATGTAGCCATCAGTGCTCAATGTACCATCAGAACGTTTGCTTTGTTGTTTTGGATCTAGAAGATAAACACGAACGACTACAGTTCCATCTTCACCTACGATTTCTTTAATCCGTTTAATTCCTGCACGCTCAGCGTCCATGAATTTAGTTCCAACTTTGTAAGGACGACTTACATAACCTGATTGATCATTTGCATCAGCTGCTTGATACAATTTGTAACCATCAAATTGACGCTCTCCAGATGCTGTGAAGTTTTGACCTTCCATAGCTTTAAGAGTGTATGAAGCTAAGTCTACTTCATTGCCATTTGCTTTATAATCTTGAACAGTTACATCCGTTTTATTCGCATTAAATGTTGGATTATTTTTATCAACTACTTTATAGTAAGTTGTTTTATTAACTGATACTGGAATCTTGGCATTAGTATCCGTAATCGTACGACCGTTATAAGCTGGTTCTACAACGTTGATAATATCTGTTGATGTACGAGCGTTATAAACATCTTGATATAATTTTTGTTCAGCTTCGTTCTTTGGATTTACTAAAGCTTGAATACTTGCACCAACTTCATACCCTAATTGGATGAATGGTTGGTCCGTTTTACCAGGGCCAGATCCTGTACCTGGATCGTAATCAACTTGCCAAGTCAATTCACCTCTAGATGCAGCTGTAGTTGTTGTGAATTTTTGAATACCACTAGATGCAGTAATTGTTCTAGTTTCTACTACATTACCTGTATTTTTATCAATTAATTCTACAGTTGTATCTGTTGAGGCATCAAATCTCTTGTAAGCACGTGTGTAGTAGTTTGTATTGTAACGTTGATTAAATTTAGTAAGGTCTACGATACTATAGGTGTAGACATCGCCTTCTTTAGCAGCATATCCTGATGGTACTGTTTGTGAACGAACACTTGCACCATTTGGATCCGTCATCTCAGGTGTAGCAACTTCACCGTCTTTTAAGAAAGTTGCTACAGCAACCGGCTCGTTATTGTGGTCTGTAGCAGCACGACGGTTACGACGGCTACGACTCATTGCCAAAGCTCCACCGTTAGTCATATCAGTTGCCGCACGGTCAAGTGTTGCACTGCGATCTTCAGCTGCTGCTTGATCTGCTTTAGGAGCTTCAGTACCACGAAGTGAGGTTGCTTGCACTTTAGGTTTGAGGGCCACTGTTGGTGTTGCAGCTTCACTTGCAGCCGCTGATTCTGAGTTTTCACTAGCTGCAGCACTTGTAGAAGCATATGGTTTTGCAGCTTCTGACGCAGCACTGTGCGCTTGGCTCTTTTCATCAGCTTTTTTTGCTTCTGATGTAGCAGTTGCTTTCGGTGCTTCAGCTTTAGGAGCTGGTTTTGCTGCTTCTTCAGCTTTAGCTGGTTTTACAGTTTCTTCAGCTTTCGGAGCCGGTTTTGTAGCTTCCTCAGCTTTAGCTGCTGCTTTGTTAGCCTCAGATTGCTCTTTGACTTCCTGCGCAACACCTGTATTTGCTTGATCGACATTCGCTGCTGGGACATCATAAGATGCTTCAGTAGAAGAGGCAGTTGTTTCAGCTGCTACTGTGCTATCAGATGCAGACTCCGTCGAAGCTGACGTTGATGCACCTGAAGGGGCTGCTATTGCTTCATCCGCTGATGCAGATTGAGCTCCTGCAGCAAAGAGCGCTGTTCCTAAGAGAACAGAACAAACCCCAATGCTATATTTTCGTAAAGAAAAGCGTTGGCGTCTATTGAAAATATCCTTCATTTATAGGATCTCCTTTTTCATATTTCATGATTCCATGATACAAATAAAATTGTAACATTCTCGACATCAAGAGTCAATCTGTTGAAATTTAATTGTAATATTCTTGTTAAAATGTTATATTATACCACATATTTTTTAATATTTTGTGCCAAATTGTCACATTTTTTCCTATTTGGTTCAATTTTTTTACGCCAATAAAAAAGAGTTCAAGAAAACAAAGTCGTTTTGTTTTCTTGAACTCTTCTATTTTATTTCACTTCGGAGATCAATCCAGTATCCACATCATACACAGCTCCTGAAATCACTACATCCTTTGGAATCAAAGAGGAAGCTTTTAAAAGCTCCATATCTTCACGGACACTCTCTTCAATGTCTTGAAAGGGGAGGAAGTCGCGCTCTCCCACATCTACTCCCAGTTCTTTCTTTAGATGCTGCCGGAAAGCTTCGTTTTCAAAGGTTTGTGCGCCACAGTCTGTATGGTGCAAGACGACGATTTCGCGGGTTCCCATCTGTTGCTGGGAAATAACCAAGGAGCGGATCATGTCATCGGTCACGCGCCCTCCAGCATTCCGCAAAATATGGGCATCTCCAAGAGCCAGTCCCAGTGCTGGTGCCACGTGAAGGCGGGAATCCATACAGGTCACGATGGCGACTTGTGTTTTGGGCTTAATCGGAAGACGGAGGTCTCCATGCAACGCCACATAAGCTTGGTTGGCTGTTAAAAAATTATCAAAATAAGACACGGTCTCTCCTTTACTCCTTTGAAATTCAAATCATCTATTATTTTACCACATCTTACTATTTCTGTCAGAAAGGATCTCCCGTCATCTGTCACATCTGAAAAAAGGGAGTGGGAAAGAACTCCAACTAATTAAAAAGAGTTCGTCTTCCCACCCCCGCACAGTTGATTAGGTCGTCTTTGGAGGTTGAAAAGCGAACAAAGATGCCAATCAACCACTGCGTCATGTTGTTATTCCTATCAAACATCAAAGACTGGACAGTTTTTGCCCAGCCTCTTTTCTTCCATTAAAAAACTTTCTTCAAGACTTCAGCTAGTGTACTCACACCGACCACTTGGATACCTGATGGTGTCGTGATCCCAGTCAGAGAATTTTTAGGCACATAAATCTTGGTAAAACCGAGCTTAGCAGCTTCATTGATCCGTTGTTCGATCCGATTGACTCGGCGGACTTCTCCGGTCAAGCCCAACTCTCCAACGAAACACTCTTGCGGGTTGGTTGGCTTGTCCTTGTAGCTGGAAGCAATGGCTACGGCTACGGCTAGGTCGATAGCTGGCTCATCCAACTTGACACCACCTGCAGACTTGAGGTAGGCATCCTGATTTTGAAGGAGCAAACCCGCTCGTTTTTCTAACACCGCCATGATAAGACTAGCCCGATTGAAATCAAGCCCCGTTGTCGTCCGCTTGGCATTCCCAAACATGGTTGGCGTCACCAAGGCCTGCACTTCAGCTAGAATCGGACGTGTCCCCTCCATGGTAACCACGATAGAGGATCCGGTCGCACCATCCAGGCGCTCTTCTAGAAAGACCTGACTGGGATTGAGGACCTCAACCAAGCCACCTGATTGCATTTCGAAGATACCGATCTCATTGGTCGAGCCAAAACGGTTTTTGACCGCTCTCAGGATCCGGAAGGTATGGTGGCGTTCTCCCTCAAAGTAGAGCACCGTATCCACCATGTGTTCCAGCATCCGAGGACCCGCCAAGGTTCCTTCCTTGGTCACATGCCCCACGATAAAGATGGCGATGTTATTGGTCTTGGCCAGCTGCATGAGCTCAGCCGTGACCTCGCGTACTTGAGAGACTGATCCCTGAACCCCTGAAATCTCAGGAGACATAATGGTCTGAATCGAGTCGATGATGAGGAAGTTAGGCTGGATTCGCTCCACCTCAGCTCTCACGCTCTGCATATTGGTTTCTGCATAAAGATAAAACTCACTGTCGATATCTCCCAAGCGCTCAGCTCGCAGTTTGATCTGCTGAGCTGACTCCTCTCCACTAACGTAGAGTACCGTTCCCACTTGAGATAGTTGGGTCGATACTTGAAGAAGCAGGGTCGATTTCCCAATTCCTGGATCTCCCCCGATGAGAACGAGACTCCCTGGGACCACACCGCCACCAAGGACGCGGTTGAATTCTTCCATCTCGGTCTTGGTCCGGTGAACATTGATAGAGGTCACGTCCGCCAGTTTCATAGGTTTGGTCTTTTCACCCGTCAAGGAGACCCGCGCATTCTTAACCTCTGCAACCTCGACTTCCTCGACAAAAGAAGACCAAGAACCACAGTTGGGACAGCGCCCTAGGTATTTGGGTGAGTTGTAGGCACAATTTTGACAAATAAAAGTCGTTTTTTTCTTTGCGATAATAAACCTCTTTCTATATCTCTATCTCACATTCAATCACTTGGCAAAAATCAATCTTCTCATTTGGCACAAACTGGCGCATAAGCATGCGATGGGCTACAACTACCACAGTTTGATGTCCCCGATACTTAGCCATGCATTCTAGAAAACGAGACTTCATCTCTACAGCTGTCTCATATTGAACAGGAGAATTTGGGAGCAACTCCCCCTTGTTTTCTAAAAACAGACATCTAGCTGTTTCAAAGTTCTCTATACCTGTTTCATAAACCTGCCATTCATGCAATAATGGCTCTACCCTCAAAGGAAGGCCAGTAGCACAGGATACATAAAAAGCCGTTTCTAAAGCTCGCGTCACTGCAGAAGACACCAGGATATCAGCTGAGCCAAATAAAGGATTTTTGCAAAGTTCCTGAGCTTGTTGTCTTCCTTTCTCAGATAAGGGTGCCAAATCTATCCCGAATCCAGTATAGGAACGCTCCTCTAACTCACGGTAATTTGGCTCCCCGTGACGGATAAAAATAATTTTCATATTAAGATCCCCATAAAACTATCCAATCTTGATTCCGCAATCTTGCCACTGCTTCAGTGTTTTAGAGAATTTCTTCTGGTTGGCAACTCCGACAGCAGACAAATCGACAGAAACCTGATAATTCTCCTTGGTAGCTGCCAAAACGGAAGCCTTAACACAGCCATTGCCATCTACCCCTATAAACTCTATACTTTTAGCACCGTTTTCCTCTAAAAAATCTTTTAAATCTGGATTAGTAAAGCAAGAAGCCCGACGCTTTTCAAAAATACGAGAAGATACAAGCAGCAAGCCGGTCGCAAATTTCTTCTTTCTATCTTTTCTCTCCCAGAAAAAACGATTGAGAATATAAATAACTCGTTCGCTAGGATAGGTAGCAATTTTGTCATTTACAGCTGCAGTCAGTTCTTCATGATATGCTTTTCCTACAGCAACATAATCTGACTGCATGTCTACAACTAATAAATAGTCTGCCATTTTATTCCTCTATTTCCCTGTCGAACCAAATCCACCAGTACGCACGCCGTCTGCTTCATCTCCATCGGCAATCAAGAATGGTGCAAAGACAGCCTGAACCACACGTTCTCCAACTTCAAGAACAACTTCTTGATCGGTGATGTTTTTCATCTGAGCAAAGATATGGCCTTCATTTCCTGGATTGCCATAATAGTCTCCATCGATAACGCCCACAGAGTTGATTAAGACCAGGCCTTTTTTACGAGGGTTAGAGGAACGGTCATAGAGATAGAGCACCTCAGTCGGTTGCATATAGGCCTTGACCCCAGTTGGAACGAGGACGATTTCCCCAGGAGCAATCACCGTGCGTTCTGCCACTTTTAAGTCATAGCCGGCCGCATGCGCTGTCTCCCGCTTTGGCAGCAAGTCCAGATTAGTATAGGTTGATACAAGTTCAAATCCACGAATTTTTGTCATCATAATTCCTCTTTTATCTAAATAGTTTCCATCTCTTCTATTATACCATCACTTTGCCCTAGCGTCTCCCCTATACTACTATTCGTATTTTTTGAGTAAAAACCTCCTTTTTCACCTTCATTATTTGTAAATTATATGATGATTTCATGGTTGTTTTCTAAAAGAAAGTGAAAATTAATGAAACAGCTTAAAAACACCTAATTTCACCGATTTTAGCTTGAAGCCAATTATTATTTTTGCTATAATTCCCTGTGTAGGGAATAATTTTAAAAGTAAAATATTTTACCCTATAAAATTATTTAATGGAGGTCGTGTCTCAGCATTCGATTCTAATTACCAACAGATAGGATTTGAAAGATCCATATCGTTAAAAGTAATCAGGTATTGATGATTAGGCACTAA